>NZ_JAVRCK010000045.1:0-69637 GCF_034530815.1 Nostoc sp. DedSLP03 | reverse complement strand
TAAAGACTTACCTGCACTACCTCCTGCTGTTTTTTAATTTGTCGAACTCACGTTAGTTTTAAAGTCGCATTTGTTGCTTTTGCGACTCCAAAAGTTAGTTTTGAAGTCAGATTTGTTGCTTTTGCGACTCCAAAAGTTAGTTTTGAAGTCAGATTTGTTGCTTTTGCGACTCCAAAAGTTAGTTTTAATGTCACATTTGTTGCTTTTGCGACTCCAAAAGTTATTTTAGCAATAGCCAGAAAACCTCAATCTTCGTCTCTGCGCCTCTGCGTGAGCTATCCTTCTAATTCACCAACGTCAACTACCATAACTCACAAAAAGCGTGTCAGAATCAACATTAGCCATCAATAAATGTGGGTATATGTTCTGGCAAAACGGACAGCTAATACATAACGGCAAATACAAAATAGAAAAACAGTTGGGTGGTGGCGGTTTTGCAGTTACCTACCAAGCAATGCATACTAAGCTAAACCGTCGAGTCGTCATCAAAACCCCCAACATCAGCATCCAACGAGATCCAGATTATCCCAAATATGTTGAACGCTTCAAAAAAGAAGCACAGATGCTAGCAATGTGTTGTACAGACTCACATCCCCATATTGTGCAAGTATTCGACTTTTTTGTTGAAGAAGATGGTCGCTACTGCTTAGAGATGCAATATATAGCAGGCGAGAGTTTATGGGAATACGTGCAACGCCAAGGGAAATTACCCGAAACTGAAGCTGTAAGATACATCCGCCAAATGGGTTTAGCTTTGGTAGAGGTACATAAAAAAGGAGTTTTTCATCTCGATGTCACTCCTCCCAATATTATGCTCAACTTTAATTCAGAGATTCCTAACTCAGGCAAAGCAGTATTAATTGACTTTGGTATTGCCGGCGATATGTCCCCACCGAGTACATTGTCTAGGTCTTTTGGTAACAGGGTATTTGCACCGTATGAGTTAACACGCAAAGGGATTCGTCACCCAACAGTTGATGTCTACTGTTTAGCTGGATCATTGTACTATGCCATCACTGGACAACGCCCCACCAATTCCTTTGACCGCAAGTATGAACAAGAGAAATTAGTACCACCAAAGCAACTTGTCCCCAGTCTTAGCGATGTGGTGAATCAGGCGATTCTCCAAGGAATGGCATTAGAGGCAAAAGATCGACCCCAGACAATGCAAGAATGGTTAAATTTACTTTCCTCTTCGCAACCAGAAAGTAATTTAACAAAAAGGATATTAGCTTCGCAAAATTCGTTGAATTTAGTCCCCTCTTCGCAAGCTAATCAAACAGAATTGATATTAGCTTCAGATGTGGGGGTAGATTACCACAACCTAGAGAATTTACTCAAAGCTAAAAAATGGAAAGCAGCAGATGAGGAAACCACCACAGTCATCTGGAAAGTAGCCAAAGGAGAGAAGCAACGCTGGCTTGATTATGAATTCATAAAAAACTTTCCTGCCACCGACTTACACATTATTAACCAATTATGGGTAAAATACAGCAATGATTATTTTGGGTTTAGTGTACAAAAACGCATTTGGCTAGAGTGCGGCGGCAAATTAGATTATAAAACGCAGTGTCATTTGGGTGAGCGCGTTGGTTGGCGCAACGCACATAATAGAATCTGGCTGTCCTTAGATAAATATAATTTTTCCCTAAATGCCCCCCTTGGGCATCTTCCATCCATGTTGCAAAAAGATAATGAAGCATCCATAGTCGATATAAAAATTATAATAGGAAGCTTTCTTCTGTCTCGTCCATACTTGTAAAGTTTAATCTATAAAGCTTTTTGAAATTTGTAAAAATTTGGAAGCAAGATATAACTAAAGCTTTTCGATACCTGGCACTGTTTGAATAGGCGAGGCACTAAAGCACACGCTTCGCAAATACAAAAAACCACAATCAATATTAACGTGAATTCGACAAGTCTTATTTAACCTCTCCCCCAACCCCTCTCCGACACGGAGAGGGGAGCAAAAAGCTGAATTTTTCGTTGCTCCTCCCTTTCCGTTTCGGAGAGGGAGGCTGGGAGGGAGAGGTTCATCGAACTCACGTCAATATTAGATAAAATATAAATTCAATACCTAGTTTTTCAACCTTGTAAATACAGGGCTAATAATGACTATTAAAAAACAAATTAACCAAGAACTAGAAAAATTACCTGAACCCTTATTGCAGGAAATTTTAGACTTTGTGCAATCTTTGCAAGCCAAACATCAAACAAACAGCATATCTTTAGATAGCCAACCTGCTCAAACACTTACAACAGAGCATACCTTAACAGGTTCTACTGCTGAAGATTTATTAGAATTTGTGGGCAGTTGGGAAGGTTCAGATATTAAAGAATGCCTGCAACTAGTTCATGACAGTCGGATACCTCTAGAATTTTAATTATGTATCTATTGGATACTAATCACTGTTCCTTTTTGATGGAAGGGATGCCTAGCGTTGTAAATCACTTGCGATCGCTTGGTCAGGTACAATTAGCAACTAGCGACTTTTGCAAGAAGTCTATCCCCTATCCCCTCTATGGGAACCACCAACTTCCTCTATCGCTGTAAAACTGAAACCGTGCAAAGCCAAGAAATTGACCGTGAGATTTTTCACCCACAGGGAATGCAGTAACACCCAATAAGTAAACACCAGAAAAGCTGGGATTACTTACAGGGCGGAGGGCGATGGTAATTGTCTGTCCTGGAGTTACTGGCGGATCAAAGATTACAGAAACCGTGCGTATCTTACTCTCGTTGATGACTGAACCTAGATGCAGTTGCGTTTCTTTGCGATCGCGTGTGCCGACAAATGCACGGGTATCATCAAGACGGTAGCGGATGTATTCTGACCCCTCTTTTTGGGCGATCGTTACCTTCTGGAGAGATTCTCCAGCATTTTCCGGCACATTGATGGTGAAGTAGTAAGTTGCGCTCAAAACATCTACTTCTTTGAAAGTAGTTGTCGCGTTAACAAGTGTTGGCGGTTGGACGAAATAGACTAAGCCATCTCTAAGTTGCACAGCTTGAGCCACTGGCAGCGTCACTTCTCCAATGCCTATTGCTAACGAGAGTGTTATTCCAAACAAAGTTGTAAGGCGCATGATTCAAATATAAAAAAACGCACTTATTCTCATTCTAGTTCCTTGGGAATCAATGACTGAGGAACGATCGAAGCTTGTTTTTCCCCAACAGAAGATTTTGTATACCACCAAGCCCAAGCAATTAAAACGGCTTGCAACGGAAGTCTAACTACGTGTACCCAAGGTGAGTTTGGTATATGTTCAATCTTAATCAGATTAGCCGCCATGTAAATATTCGCTGGATAAACAGCCATGAAAAGAGCAATAAGTCCCCAAGCAGCAGCTTGACTTACAGGCGGAACTAATAACCCGATGCCACCCAAAATTTCATAAAAGCCACTGAGATAAACTAATCCTAAAGGATAAGGTAGTTGTGGCGGTACAATTTTGACATATTCTTGTGGAACAAGAAAGTGTGTTACTCCAACCACAATGATGGATATAGCAAGGATGACACGTAATGTTTCCTTGTGCTTATTCATGGTTTTTGCCTCTTTATATACTTGCCCTATTACTTCAGTTTGACTGATGGATGTTAATCTGCATTGAGTCAATAGGAGTAAAAATCGACAAAATTTTACCAAGTACTTACCAAAACAATGCTGAGTAAAAAAGCAATAATTGCACTCAGCACGGGCTAAACCTAGCTATCTGCTAACGTAACTCCCAACTGGGCACTCTTGAAAAAAGTGATTGCAACTATAAATAAAACTGATGCACCGGACTGTACTAAAGGATTTATTAACTATGCCATGGCTCGATTAGTACAGCAAAACAACATTTTTATCAAAAATTTTCTTAACTACGCTTGCAATTTTAAATACTCTTATATTAGTATAACTACGACAGCGCAAAACAGTAATATTTGCTGCTTAACAATACTTTTGCCAAAATAGCCTAAGACAAGCGCTTGCTTGAATATAAGGCAGAAACTAGAATCTGCACTCAGACTTACACGACAGTTAAAACTACTTCTGTAAAACCATACAGAACAGAATTTTCTTGACGGAATTTTTTGTTACATGGTAAAAATAAGCATTTCAAATCTTAGGTTTGTTCGATGTCAAGCCTCGTAATTTGGCGAAGGTATTGTTAATTGCGCGTAATTTTTTCCAAATCAAATTGGATTGCTACAGATTCACTTTGACTAAACAATCAAAATTTTGGAGGAAAACAATGACAGCTACAACAACTACTAATGCTAATAATCTATACAATGTATAAAATCAGTGGGGTGGTGCATCTGCTCCGTGGAATCCTGGTGGAGTATGGGTGATTGGAGCTAGAGCAGATCAGCGCATTGTCGAACTCAAAGTTTCATCCAATGACAACGGCAAAACACTTAATGGAACTACGACATATTCTGGTGAAGGCCCCATCGGTTTTAAGGCTACCTTAACTGGAAGCGACAACTACAACGTAGAAAACCAATGGGGAGGCTCATCTGCTCCGTGGAATCCCGGCGGGACTTGGGTACTTGGCGCTCGTGGAAATCAAAATATTGTTGCAATCGATATTACATCGAGCGACGGCGGTAAAACCCTGACTGGAACTATCACTTATGCTGGTGAAGGCCCCATCGGTTTTAAGAGTGCTGCTGTTGATGGTCGTGTCTATAATGTGGAAAACCAATGGGGAGGCTCATCTGCTCCGTGGAATCCTGGCGGGACTTGGGTACTTGGCTCTCGCGCAAATCAAAATGTTGTTGCGATCAATATTACATCGAACGATGGCGGTAAAACTCTGACTGAGACTATTACATATTCTGGTGAAGGCCCCATCGGCTTTAAAGGTAACATTGTCGGCAGCAACAACTACACAGTAGAAAACCAGTGGGGTGGTAATACAGCGCCGTGGAATCCTGGTGGGACTTGGATAATCGGTAGTCGTGTGGGACAGAATGTAGTGGCGCTCAACGTCACATCTAATGATGGTGGGAAGACCCTAACTGGAACTACGACATATTCTGGTGAAGGCCCTATCGGCTTCCGATCGCACCAAATCTAAAAAGGCGATCGCTCTATACCCGTTTTCAGTTAGGTAAATACTGAACCGCACCCCTAACCCCCTGCCCGTTGTTTCGTGGCAGTTATGATATAAATATAGGGTAACTCAGCACTCAGCACGGGCTAAATCTTAGCTATCTGCTAAACACTCCTGAAGCTAAATCTAATTTTTCTCGAACTATTTCCTCATCTCTAAAGCCGACCAACACAGCTGTTCCATCTTTGACGAAAAGTGGACGTTTGAGCAGCATTGCATCGTGAGTGAATGCATCAACCCACTGTTCATCAGCCCAAGTCTTCTTTTCATCTCCTAAAGCGCGGTAGGATTGACCAGAGGTGTTTCGCATGGGAGCAAAACCCAAAGACTTTACCCAGTTTTGAATCATCTCACGAGTCGGCGGAGTATCTTTGGTGTTGATAAATTCATGGTCAATGTTGTTGTGTTGGAGCCACGTCAAAGCTTTTTTGCAAGTGCTGCAATTGGGAATTCCGTAGACTTGAATAGACATAAAATAATTAAGCAACAATCTTCATATATCACATAGTAGGTGGAACTTCTGCCATCAATGCTCTTTTCGTTAAATCTCGACGGCAGAAATTTAAGAGTAGCGATCGCTTTTAGCAATCGGTAATTTCAAGCATGGAACTCGTTAATCCATGATTCGAGGGTTCTGAAATACCAAGGAGTAGTTTTACTAACACTTTTATCCATAAAAAATATGAGCGATGCCTTTAATCGACTTGCACCCTTCATTCAAGAATATATTTATCATCACCAGTGGACTGAATTACGACCAGTTCAAATTGCTGCTTGTCAAGTTATATTTGACACTGATGCTCACTTGCTAGTTACTGCTGCAACTGCTGCGGGTAAAACAGAAGCAGCCTTTCTACCAGTTTTGACTCTATTACATACCAACCCTGCTGTCACCATCGGCGCATTATATATTAGTCCAATCAAAGCTTTAATTAACGATCAATTTGAGCGTCTTAATGATTTACTAAAAGAAGCAGATATTCCAGTTTGGCACTGGCATGGCGATGTTTCGCAAACTCGAAAAAACAAGCTTTTAAAGAATCCTCAAGGCATTCTGCAAATTACCCCAGAATCTCTGGAAAGTTTATTAATTAATAAAAATAACGACTTACTTCGATTATTTGGTGATTTAAGGTTTGTCATCATTGATGAAATTCACGCCTTTATGGGTTCAGAACGCGGTTGTCAAATTATTTGTCAATTACAACGTTTAGCAAAGTTAACGAAAAAACAACCGCGTCGTATTGGTTTATCGGCAACTCTTGGTGATTACTCAATCGCGGAAAATTGGCTGCGATCGGGAACAGATAAACCAGTAATTACCCCAAAAATTGACGGTATAAAACGTCAAATCAAACTAGCTGTAGAACATTTTTATATTACTAATGAAGTAGATGAATCAGAAGCGACAGCAGATGAACAATATATTTTCAACCTCAGCAAGTCTCGCAAATGCTTGATATTTGCTAATAATCGCACGCGTACCGAATCTGTAATTGCATCTTTGCGACAAATTGCTACAAAACAAGGACTACCAGATATATATCATGTGCATCATGGGAGTATATCTGCTAGCTTACGGCAAGCTGCTGAAAATGCAATGCGTGAACCTAACAATCCAGCCGTTACTGCCGCCACTCTAACTCTAGAATTAGGCATAGATATTGGTCATTTAGAGCGAGTGATTCAGTTAGAATCACCCTTGTCTGTAGCTAGCTTTTTACAACGCTTGGGACGAAGTGGTAGAAGAGGAGAAGCTGCTGATATGCGTTTTGTCTGCGCTGAAGATAAGCCATTAGCAGAAGCTTCTCTACCAGAACAAATCCCCTGGCAACTTTTACAGTGTATTGCGATAATTCAACTTTATTTAGAGGAACAATGGATTGAACCAATTAGGCCAATTAAATATCCTTTGAGTTTGCTTTATCACCAAACCATGAGTATTTTAACAGCAGCAGGGCAAATTTCAGTTAATGCTCTAGCTAAACAAATTTTTAGTCTACCGCCCTTTACTGCTCTTTTAAAAGAAGATTTTCAATTATTACTACGTTATTTAATTGATATTGGTCATATTCAGCAGACTGAACAAGGTAAATTAATCTTGGGTTTATCAGGAGAAAAGATAGTAAGAAAATTTCAGTTTTATGCTGTCTTTGCTGAACAGCAAGAATATATTGTTAAGCAAGGTACAACAGAAATTGGCAGTATTGTCACACCGCTTCCTGTTGGTAATCAATTTGCTTTAGCTGGCAGAAGTTGGGAAGTTGTAGAAGTTGACTTCAAAAAAAAGGCTATTTTTGTTAAACAAGCTGAGGGTAAATCTAGTATTTATTGGCGTGGTGGTGGTGGGACTATTCATACCAAAGTTTTGCAACGAATGCAGCAAGTTTTATTTGAGAACATTGAGTATAGTTACTTACAAAAAAATGCTTTGCAACGATTACATCAAGTTCGCCAATTGGCGCAGCAAGTTGGATTAGATAAACAGAATCTTTTGCAATTAGAAAAAGGTAAATGCTGTATTTTCCCTTGGATGGGTACGGTTGCTTATCGCACTTTAGAAAGATTACTCAACTCATACTGTCGGGAATCGTTGGAAATTACAAGTATTGGCGGAATAAATCCTTATTGTTTGACAATTAAATTAGGCAAGGATAAATTTAAATATCTTTATCGTGAAATTACTTCATTATGCGAACAAAGAATTACTTCAGAAGATTTAGTCAGTAGCTCAGAAGCACCGGAAATTCAAAAATATGATGGTTTTATTCCTCATTTACTTTTACGAAAAGCTTTTGCTACTGATTATTTGGACATGAATGAACTCAAAAAACAAGTAGAATTGTGGGGAGAATAAAATATAATTTGGAACTATTTAAAAGTAACTATTTTTTAATGAACTTTTGGAGCGATCGCAAATCATAATTTAAGATTTTTCCAGTCTTTAAAAGTTTTAAATGGGAATTTGAATCCAGAATTCTGTGCCTTTTCCTGGTTCTGATAGACAATTTAAAATTCCACCATGTTTTTCTACTATAATTTGGTAGCTAATTGACAATCCAAGACCTGTTCCCTTACCTACCTGTTTTGTGGTAAAAAATGGATCGAATAACCGTTTTTTAATATCTTCTCCCATTCCTAATCCGTTATCAGCAATTCGGATGACAACAAATTTACTCTCTAAAATTTCAGTACGAATTACAATTTCCGGTTTATAATTTGTTTTTATCTTAATCATTGACTCTTCTAAGGCATCGATCGCATTAGTTAAAATATTCATAAACACTTGATTTAATTGACCAGCATAACAATCAATTAAAGGCAGATCGCTATATTCTCTCATTATAGATATATCCAAGCCAATTCCATTGTTTTTCCAACGGTGATGTAAAATTAATAAGGTATTTTCAATTCCTTCATGAATATCAACTAATTTTTTATCTGCTTCATCATGGCGAGAAAAATTTCGCAATCCTAAAACAATTTCCCGAATACGATTAGTCCCCATATTCATCGATGATAGAAGTTGATAAAGGTCACTAGTAAGGAATTCTAAATCAATTTTTTTAGCGAAATTTTCAATTTCTACTTCTGGATGGGGATAATGTTGCTGATAAAGGTGCAAAAGAGTTAACATCTCTTGAAAGTATTCATTAGCAAAGGTTAAGTTACCATGAATAAAATTAACTGGATTGTTGATTTCATGAGCAACTCCAGCGACTAATTGCCCTAAGCTAGACATTTTTTCATTTTGGATCAGTTGAGATTGAGTTTGTTGCAATTTATGCAATGTTTCAGTGAGTTTTTCAGCTTGAGTTTGAGCTTCTAAAGTAGCAGTACGACTTTGGGTATAAAGTTGTGCATGATCGATAGCGATCGCTAATTGATCGCAAACAGCTTGTAACAGGTTAATTTCACTGTTAGTCCAAATGCGATCGCCACTACAATGACTGCACACAATTGCTCCAATTTCTCCAGAATTACTTTTAACTGGTAGCATTAGTTGAGATGTGATGCCAAACTCAGTTAAAAGTTCTTGAATATCATAATCAAGTTGTGATTTACTATTAATATTTTCGATGCAGATTAGCTCTTGAGAGAGAATATTTTGAGTTAAAAAATTGCTTTTTTGCAGTGGAATACTGCCTAACATACTTGTCAAGTTAGGGTTTCGTGCTTCATAGGTAATAGTTAGGCTTGCTTGGGATGGGTGCGGTAAATAAGAAAGAAAGTAGCAACGGTCAATTTGTAATAAGCTGCGAATTTCATTCACAGCAGTTTCTAGGATCATATCTAGGTCAAGAGAACTGCGAATTTGACTAGCTAGACGCAGTAACAAAGCTTCCCGACGGCTGAGGAGTTCTTCTCTTGCCCAGATTCGGTCAATAGCTACAGCAATATTATTAGCAATCCAATTTAATAAGTTATGAGTTGGTTCGGTAAATAATTGCTTGCTGAATAAAGCAATCATGCCGATTAATTGCTGCTCTACTATTAAGGGATAAGCAGAAAATCGAGAAATTGATAATGTAGACTCTATAAGCTTTTCTGAATGATTAACGGATAATTCTTGGTTAAAAATAGCTTGATGGTTTTGAATCATTAAGCCAATAATATTATTGACTAAAGCAATATGTTCTGGGAAATCTTGGGTATCGCTCAAAGTACTACAAGTAATATCTGTGCAATGAACACCAGCTTGCAATTGTAGCTGGTTTGTCTGGCGTTCAAATGTCCAGATACAAACGAAGCCGATATCAAGGTATTGGGAAATAGTATTTGTACAATTTTGCAGAATTTCTGGAAGTGTGCCACTTTGAGATAATGCTAAACTGACTTCTGCACTCAAAACTGACAAACGCGATCGCTCTAATAAAGCTAACTCTGAAAGCTTACGCTGTGTAATATCTGTGCGAATCGATACATATTGATAGGGCTTTCCGTCTTGTCCCAACATTGGGGCGATCAAAGTATCAACCCAATAAAAAGTTCCATCCTTGGCTTTATTTTGAATTTCTCCCTTCCATATTTTTCCTTGAGCGATACTTTTCTATAAGTTTACAAAGAATTCTTTTGTATGGTGTCCAGAATTGATAATCCGATGATCTTGCCCTAAAAGTTCTTCTGAAGAATATTTAGAAACTTCACAAAATAAGTCATTGACATAAGTTATTTTTCCAGTTTTATCAGTAATAGCTACCAGTGAATGGGCATTTAAGGCAAATTTAAAAGCTTCTAATTCTTGGATAGAATTTTTTAGCGCTATCTCATTCTGTTTATTAGCAGTAATGTCACGAGCTACTGCATACATCAATTTTTCTTCACTGAAAGCAGTTGCATTCCATGACAGCCATTTGTAAGAACCATCCTGACAAAGATAGCGGTTTTCAAAGCTGACTGCATCTACAGATTGTGTAATATTTTGGGCTGCTGCAATAGTAGATTCACGGTCTTCAGGATGAACAAATTCGATAAAGGGTTGAGCAATAAGTTCCTGAATTGACCAACCTAATATTTTTGTCCATACCGGATTTAAATACTTAAAATAACCATCAAAGTTAGCAATACACAATAAATCTAGAGAAAGTGAGAAAAAGCGGGAATATTTTTCTTCAGATTTATTGAACTCATATTGAACTAGTTTCATCAGCTTTTTAGGTATGAATCTTTTTTGAAAAAGGTTAAATAAGTTAATACGTTTATTGATTGAAGTTGAATTACCATTTTGATGTAATCTATCAACCTAGAGACTCACGTAATGCCAGTTCTAACTAAGACTGTTGAGCTTACCAATAAAAACGTAATTAACTTGATGTAGAGCCAATAAGTATCTAGTAGTTTATACTGAGGAAACTAGCTAGCTATTGAGTTAATTCTCTACTAAATAAAGGTTTCCCTAAAAAGCTGTAAAGTAAACATTTAGATTTTAAATTTAAAATAAGAAGTGTTACATAAACTGAATTCATCAAAACTTTTATCTGTAATTGTCCTTAAGTAGCTAAGATATTAGTACCGCAAAGCGTAATTCGTAGTTAAGAGTTCAATTACGAATTATGAATTACGTTAGCGCCGCGAAAGCGTTGCAGTAGCGTCATTACAAATTATTTTAAGCAATACTCCCGCGCTTTCTGGCTTCTTTGTAGGAAGTTCCCACATTTTTTAGGCCAGCTTTAATCATTTGTTGTTCGAGTAGAGCAAAGAAACGCGCTTTATCGCCACCTTTTACTACTGCTTGATTATGCGCTTCGGCGATCGCTACAGGGTAGCCATATCCTTTTTGTACTTGTGCTAACATCAGTCCCAGTGCTTGGTCTAACATGGTTGCATTCTCGGCTACCCATACCGGAACTTCGATTCGGGCGATTTCGGTGCCAACGTGGACGTAGCAAAAGTAAATTGTTTGATCGCCATAAAGTTCCAAAATAGGGGAATTGCTGCGCCACAGAGTACTGCGTTGTCCTGGTTTGAGTCGGGTTGACCAAACAGAAGTATCTCGCAACTGTTCAAAAATTTTACAAGCTACTTTTTCTAACTGATTTGGGCAATAAGTTTTACAGTCTGGCACTGGATGGGGACAAGCTAATAACCGTAAAAAGTTCATTGTTTCGATGCTGCGAGAGGCGCTAAGATAGCCCATTAAAGGAATTTGAGCATCACGCATCTGCTGCCAAGCTTCTAGGATGGGGGGTAAAATGCGATCGCGTGCATCCATCGGCAATTGTTCTAAAAACCAGTAAATTAGCGAACCATCTACCATCGCTAGCGCTGGTGTTTCCTTTTGCGCTGCATCACACGCAAGTTCTGCTAACACCGTTGTTTCGGAAGCAGTGCGGCGAAAACTCATCCATTCCTCGGTTCTAATTCCCCATTGCCTAGACATATATAAATCTTCTGGGCGATAAAATACTTCTGGCAAACTATCGAGTAATGGATGGCGATTTTGTCCGTAGTGCAAGACGACTCTGCCAATATTTAGTAGATAACAGTAAGCAATTTCGTGATGGTTGGGGGCAATTTGGGAACCATCGGTAGCGATGACAGTATGAATTTTTGGGGGAACTGGGATATCGATGCAGGTTTCTAGCGCCTCAATTGGGGTAGCATTAGCAAAGAGAATGCGATCGCGCCATTTTTCCTGGCGATCGATTAAATCTTGTTGACACTCGTAAGCATTTTTTAAATGTTGTTGTGCCAGTTCTAAACGCTGACGACTAGCAGCAGCTTCTAAAGTAAGATGCTGACTTAAACCCTGCATTTGTCGCGCCAGTTTTGTTAGGTCAAGCATAAAAATAAGTGCGAAGTGATACGTCAGAAATTAAATATGCATTATTCAAAATCTTTATAGAGACGTAGCACTACTACGTCTCTTTTTGACTAGATATTTAATATATTAAAGCCAAGCTGAGAAATCTTTGGCAAACTGAGAAAGTGATAACAACTGAATTCGCGGATCGTTTTGAGCAGCTTCTCGTTCTACTTGAGTATTATAGCCCCAGTCTGCAAGAAAAAGTTTCACATCTTCAAGGTCTGCTTGCTGTTGAACTAATTGTAATGTCTTAAGTCTATCTTCTACAAACCAGAGACTAACAGATTTGTCTTCTGATGACTGAATTAATTCTCGCAAAATTTCATATTTGGGACGCTTAACTTCTTTCCCAATGATTGATTCTGGTGGAAAATTTACTCCTTCTTGTTGTAACAACTGCTGTACAAAACGCCCTTCTTTAGTTGTCACAATGTACAGCTTAACTCCGCTGTCAATAGTTAATTTGATTTTTTCGACTACAGCCGGATAAAATCTATGCAGACTCAGCCAACCACTTAAATCCGTGGTAATCCATTCATCTCGTTGATTATCTAGTTTTGCACCAATTTCTCTTGCTTGGAGCTGATCATTTAACAAAATTTGTGGGGCAATACTCACCCATTCATGAAGAATCTTTTCGTCAGGAATTCCATCTATCAAGGCTTTAATTAAAATGGGCATTTCCCAACCTGTTTCAATAACAGGTCTTAATCGATAGAATCTTAAAGCCAAATCATCTGGCGGTGTGTCGTTAGCAGAAGACCAAATTTCACAGTAGGTACGCCATGCTACCTCAAAATATTCAATTAATCCGTCGCAAATCACTCCATCAAAGTCCAGGGCTAAAATTTGGGGACTACTTGTGGTCATTGGGTTGAGAATAAAACTGCTGTTGTCAGCTTACCCGACAAATTTAAATCATGCAGTAATTTTTGTTAGTCTTTTATAATTCATAAATTTGCTGAAAAAGTGTGGTGGCATTGTAAAATTTGATTTGTTAATGGTAGGTTAACGAGCATCTACAGCAGGTTTGCGATCGACTAAACGAATTTGATTTTGCTTGACTACTACGGTGATTAGTGGTAAAGAACGTTTAGCTGGGTCACGAACAACTCGGCCCTGAGCTGGACTTGGGGTGGAATTGGCTAAAGGTAATACTTGAGTCAGGCGCTCATTGTTGAGCAAAAGCCAAGTCACTTTCAATTAACTTGGCTTTTGTTAGGTTAGCCCCACTCAAATTGCACAAGTGAAAATTTGCCCCTCTTAGGTCTGCTAGTGACAGATTAGCTCCTGTTAAATCTGCACCAGTGAGGTTGACTTCACTTAAGTTAGCACTACTCAGGTTAGCGCCCTGAAGTAAAGCTTGTTGCAGGTTTGCCTCGCTTAGGTTAGCCCTCATCAGGTATGCTTTACTTAAATCGGCTCCAGTTAAATTCGCTTGACTGAGGTCTGCTGCTGTTAAATCAGCTTTACTTAGATTGGCTTGACTTAAGTTTGCCCAACTCAATGAGGCATAACTTAAGTTAATTTCACTCAGCTTCATGGTCGCAAGTATTGCACACCTCAAATTAGCATTAACAAAATTTCTTTCTCCAATTGCATAACGGCGTAAAATTTCATCAGTTGTTACTCTGTTTAAAACAGCTTTTGATGCGCCTTGATAACACCATGTAGCTTGTAATAGTTTGGCAGCAGTGTTAACAGCTACCTCATCACTAGAAGCCACAATTACAGCATTGCAGCCATCCCATTGACCGTTAAGCATTAGAGCAATCTCATTAGCGGCAGCAATTGAGTCAAATAGTAAAACAGATTCTTTATGCGGTTTTAACCAGTTATTCCAACCAATCGAGATAATATTTTTCATTTCTATAAATTTTAAATTTTTTAGACGATTACGGCTTTAAAATCGTGTCCGCTAAAAGACTTATCATTAACACCGTAGTTATTGCTGGGAGCAGGAAAGCAGGAGAGAGGGTTTGAAGTTCTTACCCACAATTTAAATTGTGCAACTTGTACGCACAACAGTTTATGTCATCACACTTAAATATGTTCTTGTTGGGTGCGTAAGCTGTTAATCGTAGCGATGAAAAATAGGAAAATGGCCAAAACCAATACGGTATTTCTGAGCATTGAGCTATCAAAATGCTTGAGTGCGATCGCCACTAATGCCCAAAGTATTACTCCTGCATAAGCGATGTCTCGACACTGGATGACCATAACTGCTGCAACTGCTGTTGCTATCAATACCATGATGAGAGTCCAGATGACAGCAGAAATTCCCCAACCGTTCCACCTGTGAAAATCCAAGGCACACGCTACATTGACAATAGTCGCCACGCTAATCCAACCTAGATAAATGCTAATCGGAAAGTGAATACACCATTTTTTTAGCCAAGGTACACGCGATTTGCCAATTTCTAACTGCACATAAACACCAATTAGCGGCAACAGAATCAAGAGCATTGCAATTACAGAAAGAGCAAAAAGCCGAGACAGAAACAGATATACCCAAATACTTTGAGCAATACAGGCGATCGCCAACAGATAATCTGTCTTACGTAAATCAGGCTCATGTAGCTGGTTAGGTAGAGCTTGGTATACCCCAAAAGCAAACAACCCAAGGTAAATCAGCCCCCAGATAGCAAAGGCGTAATTGGCAGGGATAATCAAGACATTTTTAAACAAAGTATTGGAAATTTCCCCAATGCTAAGTCCATTGAGCGGAAAAATGTTCGATACTACATTGATAACAAAAGCACCAAAGATTGCAGCCAAAGTAACAAGCTGCCGCCAAAGATCCCGGTAATTGCCTCTTGTGAACTGCTGCATAGGATGTTAACTCATAATCGAATTCGCACGCTTGTAAAGCCCAAAGACTTATTGTATCCTCGTTAAGAGCCTAGAGGCTCTTAACCACTTGGGGCAAGGGCTGTATCTTAACAAGCGTGCCATTCAACTCATATCTTTTGTGCTTTTAGCTTACATCTGAAAAAGAGTGATGCATATAAACCACAGTCATATCTAGCAAGTTAATCAGGAGTTAAACTGATTATTGACCTCACTGCTTTTAAGGTACTGTCCATGCAGCTACTTCAAACTACCGACAAAGATTTTTCTGTCAAATTCCAAACTCTTGTAAGCGATCGCCGGGAAGTTACAGTTGATGTTAGTGGGACAGTACGTGAGATTCTAGCTGATGTCAAAGTGCGTGGTGATGCCGCAGTCAAAGACTATACTAGCCGCTTCGATCGCAACAATCTCCAGTCTTTGCATTTAAGCGAAACCTTTATTGCCGAACACGCAGCACAATGTCCTGCTGATGTCTTGGCTGCACTGGAATTTGCTGCTGAGAGGATTGTGGCTTTCCATGAAAAACAATTACCACAAGATATTGCCTACAGCGATGCAGTCGGGGTAAAACTGGGATTGAATTGGGTAGCGCTGTCGCAAGTGGGAATTTATGTACCAGGGGGACGGGCTAGCTATCCGAGTTCTTTGTTGATGAATGCCTTACCAGCTAAAATTGCTGGTGTTGAAAGAATTGTCATGACAGTACCAATGCCTGGCGGTGAGATTAATCCCGTGGTATTGGCTGCGGCTCAAGTTGCCGGTGTTACAGAAATATATGGCATTGGTGGGGCGCAAGCGATCGCAGCATTAGCTTATGGTACAGAAAGCATTGCCCCAGTAGATAAAATAGTTGGCCCTGGTAATGCTTATGTTGCTGAAGCCAAGCGTCAAGTCTTTGGCACTGTTGGCATTGATAGCATCGCTGGGCCTTCTGAAATTTTAGTGGTAGCCGACAGCCAGAACAACCCAGATTGGATTGCCTGGGATTTACTATCGCAAGCAGAACACGATCCTAGTGCCCAGTCAATCTTAATTACTGATTCCGAAATCTTCGCGCAACAAGTAATCAAGGCTGTTGAGAAAATTCTCGCCGATTTACCTACCAAAGAAGTTGCCAGTGCAAGTTGGCAAAATTATGCAGCCGTAATTCTAGTTAGCGATTTAGCCGAGAGTATACCACTGCTCAATCAACTAGCTCCAGAACATGTGGAATTGTGTGTGGACAACCCGCAACTCCTTGCTAATCAAATTAAGTGTGCCGGCAGCGTGTTTTTAGGACGTTATACTCCAGAAGCGATTGGCGATTATTTAGGAGGCCCCAACCATGTACTGCCAACTGCCCGTTCTGCCCGCTTTGCTTCTGGTTTGAGTGTCTATGACTTTCTCAAACGAATTACTTTTTTAGAATGTGACAAAGATTCATTACAGACAATAGGCAAAGCAGCTGTCACCTTAGCAGAAGCAGAAGGTTTGCCAGCTCATGCAGGTAGTGTATCTGTACGCTTGTAATAAAAGCTGCTGTTACAAAGCTTAGGGGGTAGAATGCTTGGGATGACTACTCGTTGGTGTTTGGGGATTGGGATGGGAGGTGCGATCGCTTTGGGTGCAAATTGTGCTTCTGCCCAAATCACCACCGATGGCACTTTGCCTAATAATTCCATCATCACATCAGATGGTAACACCATCAATATCACAGGGGGTACACAAGCTGGTGGTAACTTGTTTCACAGCTTTAGGGAGTTTTCTGTCATTACTGGTAGCACAGTTTACTTTAACAATGCAATCAATATTCAGAACATCATCAGTCGGGTGACAGGCAATTCTGTTTCTAATATAGATGGCATTCTCAAAGCTAACGGTGCAGCCAACGTATTTCTGATTAATCCTAACGGCATTGTTTTTGGGCCCAATGCTTCTTTAAATATTGGCGGTTCATTTGTGGCGAGTACGGCGAGTAGTTTGAACTTTGCTGATGGTACAAAGTTTAGTGCTACATCACCTCAAACTACACCTCTACTCACAGAAAGTGTTCCTATAGGTTTACAATTTGGAACAAATGCGGCGTCCATCCGCAATCAATCCCAAGCAAGTCCTAATAATGCAATTAATACCTTCGGACAAGGTGTTGGTCTACAGGTGCAGCAAGGCAAAACCTTAGCACTGATAGGTGGTGATATAACCCTAGAGGGCGGAAATTTAACAGCAAGTGGGGGAAGAATTGAGTTAGGAAGCGTTGCTGGCAATAGTTTGGTCAGTCTGAATTCAATGAATCAAGGTTGGGCATTAGGATATGAAGGTGTTCAAAATTTTCAGAACATTCAACTAACCCAGCAAAGTCAGATTCCATCTACTTTAGATACCAGTGGCAAAGGTGGCGGTAATATCCACCTACAAGGACAACGAGTACTGGTAAGTGACGGTTCACAAATTTTGGCTCTGACTCTGGGAGCGCAACCAGGAGGAAATTTAACACTGAAGGCTTCCGAGTCTGTAGAACTTGGACTAAATGCGCTCTTGGATACTGGGACTCTCGACACTGGAAACTCTGGAGATATAAATATCACTACCAGAAAGTTGATTGTCAAAGATGGAGCGCAAGTTGTAATGTTCAATCTTGGTTCGGGATTAGCGGGGCAATTGAGCATCAACGCCTCAGATTCCGTAGAACTAATTGCAGGTATGCCCATTGCTCCTTTGCCAGATGGTAGTGATTTAATATCGAGTGGATTATTTAGTGCAACTTATGGCGCTCAAAATGCTGGCAGCATAATAGTTAATACTGGAAAGTTACGTATCGAGGGAGGGGCCACAATATCAACAAGTTCTGAGGGTATACTTGGGCGTTTTTTTAACCAATTTATACCAGCTACAGGAAATGCAGGAGATTTGACAGTGAACGCCTTCGAGTCCGTAGAATTAATCGGAACTTCAGTAAATGGTTCTAGGCTCAGTAGCTTATTTGCTGGGACTCAAGGGCCTGGAAATGGCGGCAACTTGACCTTAATTACAGGGCGATTGGTTATCAAAGATGGGGCGGCAATAACTGTGAGCAGTGAAGCTCGAAAGGATGTTAACTATCAAGGGGGTGTACCCAATTTAGGTCTAGCAGGCGGACTCAATATAAACGCTCGTTCCATCCTGCTGGATAAAGGAAAACTTCTAGCTAATTCAGTAGCGGATCGTGGAGGAAATATTAATTTATCAGTACAAGATTTACTGCTGTTGCAGCGTAACAGTGAAATATCTACTGTCTCAGGCAATGAACCGGCTGGTGGAGACGGCGGCAATTTTACGCTTAATATGCCAGATGGCTTCATCTTCGCCACTCCCAATGAAAATAGCGATATCATTACTAACGCCTTCAATGGTAGGGGAGGTAAAATTACGATTACAGCCTTTGGGGTTTTTGGTATGGTAGTGCGTTCTCAAGAAGAATTAGTGAGATTGCTAAGAACTAACGATCCAAGCCAATTAGACCCACGTCGGCTGCCAACAAATGACATCACTTCATTTTCACAGACAGGCTCTTCCTTGGAAGGAACACCAGAACTACAGTTCACTAGAGGAGAACTACCCACAAACCTAGTAGATGCTTCCCAGCTACTTGACACTATCTGTAGCCCTAGAAGCAAGCAACAAGCTAATTCATTTATCATCACTGGACGCGGTGGTTTACCACCCAATCCCAAGGACATTCTCTCTCCTGACACAGTGCAAGTAGATTGGGTAACTCTCAATCCCAGCACCAGAGATGGCAAAAATCCACCTGTTCCCATCAAACCTACTACTGCTACGCCAAAATCCATTGTAGAAGCTACAGGGTGGGTGATAAATGCCAAAGGTGAGTTGGAACTCACAGCGAATGCACCCACTACGCCTCATGGTTTATGGCAGAATCCTGTATCTTGCCATGCTGCTTCTTATCGCTCTTTCATCACTCTCAGAAAACAATAATCGAAGCAGAAAACTGAAACTTTTGTGCTTTTTAGTCTAAAATCCAGATGATAGCGTTGACGCCGTTGCGAAAAAATGGATAAAGTCGAGCTAAGAGCGGCAGGGAACATTTACACTTGACATTGATTAAAAGGTTCTCGAATAAAATAGAGTGCATCGCGTTTTTGAACTTCCATACCGCCTCTATTCCAGCTTCCCCAACGAGTTATAAATTTTTTCCCACCTTGGCGACGTTCAATCGCAACAGTAAAATTATTACGGAGTTCTCGATAACATCCATCTAAATTCGTTAAGGTCAAATCCAGTGCTGGAATATTAAATTTATTCTCCCCTTTATTGACAACAAAAAATCCTTCACTGCCCCGCTCTATTAGCAATACAGTCGGACTATCAATTGCTGCTAAAACATTTTCTTTGGTATTTTTTCCCTGAGTTCCTCGTTGATGCATAATTTGGCGAAATTTGACACCATATTTGATAAAAGAAACATCTTTATTATCCCAGTTGAGTATTAAAGGAGTGCCACTTTCTCTTGCCAAGATATATGCTGTTGCGAGGAAAGAGTCAGAAGGATGGCTATAGGGGTTAATGGCATTAGAATTAATCTCGCGGATCGTATCGTGGTTTCTGCCAAAAGTAACGCTACGCGGATCGTTTATGGCTGTGGGAACTCGCAGAGAACGCAAATCTCCACCAAAACTGAAGGCATTTTTCATTGAATTGTAGAGAACATAATCTGTGACAACAGCAATCCAGTTATAATTTTCTGCACTGGTATCGCTATCTGTGATTACCTCAAGATAATTCCATGCTTTGCCTTTACTTTGTCGATCCACATAGCTAATGTACTCTTTAAGAACATCTGCTGGCATATGCTTGGCAGCATCAAACCGAAATCCATCAATTCCTAAATCTAGCAATTTTTTTAAATGAGCTTTTTGAATTTTTTTAACATTATTGGTAAATCTTAATTCAGGAAGTCCACCTAACCAACAATTAATTTCTGAATCTCTATTGCCATCACTATAATTAATGCTACAAGATTTTTTCCCTGGACGGTTTGAATCCGAATTAAAGTCATTTATAGAAAGACCTGGAAATTTAGTTAAATCTTCAAAATCATCATTGCCATCTAAATTAGCCATGTGATTGAAAACAATATCAGCAATCACTTTGACCTGGCAATTGTGGGCTTGATTAATAAGTTTTTTTAGATTTAAGAGTGAACCTCTACCTTCGATAATGCTGTAATCTACAGGTTGATAGCGGGCCCACCATTCTGGAGCGGGATTAGATTTTTGGGCTGGAGAAATTTGAATGTGAGAGTATCCTTGCTTCCCTATTTCACAGACAAACTTTTCAATATAAGTGTACTGCTGGTCAAATGCATGAAAAATCGCCGAAGGTTGTTCTCCTGCTAATGTCTGAATCGGATAAATACAAGTTGCGCAGATGACAATTGCACAGATGAAGATATTTTTGATCAAAGATATTACTCCTAATCTGTATTGTGTTTTACTATTAGTTGTTCAAGTGAAAGTCTCACACCGAGCAAATATCCCGCCCGGAACTAAAGTTCCGGGCTGATAAGCGAAAGTCCTCTAAAAGAGGACTAAACAAGAAATTTAGTTTAGTCCTCTTTTAGAGGACTTTCGTTATGAGACTCGGAATTTATTCCGAGGCGGGATAGATACACTGCACAAACACTTGTGTGTACACCGTAGCCTACCAGGAGAGGGGAGCAAAAACTTTTCTTTTCTCATTACTCCTTTCTCTCTTTACCCAGAAACCCAAAATTGATTGGGCATTATTGACGCGATGGTTTCTTACCAAAGCCATAGCGCATTGTATCCATAATCCAAGTTTGGAAGTTGTCAATGTAGCTAAATATCACTGGTACTACTACCAGTGTCAACAGAGTGGAAGTTGTAAAACCGCCCATAATGGCAATTCCCATTGGTTGGCGAACTTCAGAACCCGCGCCGATTCCCAATGCTAAGGGCAGAATCCCGGCGATCGTTGCGAAAGAAGTCATTAAAATCGGACGCAGACGTGATACGCCTGATTCAACGAGCGCCTGACGTTGGGTTTTGCCTTCTTGCATGTTGATGATGGTATAGTCAACTAACAGAATCGAGTTTTTGGTGACAATCCCCAACAGCAAGACGATACCAATCAAGGCATATATTCCCAGGGGTTTTTGAGCAACCATCAACGCTACCAATGCCCCGCCTAAACAAAAGGGTAAGGCTGCCATAATCGATAATGGATGGAGAAAGTTGTTATACAGCAACACCAGAATTGCATAGATACACATTAATGCCAGCCCCAATGCACCGCCAAAGCGACCAAAAATTTCTTGCATAATTTTGGCACTACCTGATGGTTGCTGTACTACTCCTGGCGGTAAGTTTTGCATTGCAGGTAGTTTGTTGATTGTCTGGACTGCCTCTCCTAAAGAAAGCCCTTGCAAATTCGCTTCTACAGCTACTTGACGGGCGCGATCGTAACGGTTGATGGTAGCAGGGCCGCTACCAAAGCGGATATCTGCCACTGCTATGAGGGGAACTAATCTGCCATTTTGACTGGGGACTTGGAGATTTGTGATTGTGTTGATATCAGCCCGCGCTTCGGGATCGATTTGCACGCGAATGGGGATTTGACGATCGCTTAAATTAAATTTCGCTAAGTTCGCCTCATTATCGCCGATGGTGGCAAGGGAAGCAGTCCGAGCGATCGCTTGCACTGTCACCCCCAAATCTGCTGCCCGTTGCGGGTTCGGAATTACCAAAATCTCTGGTTTTACCAAACTTGCAGTAGATGCCACTTCTACCAATCCAGCTAGCGATCGCATCTGCTTTTCTAAGGCATCAGCAGCTTGATTCAATGCTGCGGGATTTTCACTTCTGAGGACAATTGATAAACCTTTGCGACTGTCACCCGGTGACTGACTTTGAAAACTAATTCTAGCTCCAGGTATTTGTTCAAAGTCAGGACGCACTTGTTCTTCAAACTGTTTTTGGGAAATATTTCGTTCCTCTCTGGGTTTGAGATTAATCGCAAGACTAGCAGAATTGATCTCTTCTGTTGCTAGTACGCGTTCAACTACAGGATTTTGGCGGATGATATCAGTTGCTTGTGTGACTACCTTGTTAACGTCTTCTAATGTAGAACCAGGAGGAAGTTCTATAGATACATTGGAAATGCCGAAATCGCCATCATCAACAAAACCCTTGGGAATCAAGGGAACTAGCATCAGACTCGCAACAAAAAAAGCGAAAGCGATCGCCATTGTTGTCAATCTATGGCGTAACGCCCACTGTAAAAGCGATCTATAAGGTTGAAAGCCAGGACGCTTTTCAGTTCTAAGTTTTTTGTTTCCCCAGTTCCCACCTGGAAGTGTAAATTTAAAATTAAAAATTTTTATTACTCCCCCTGCTCCCTGCCCCCTGCCCCCTGCCTCTTTTAAAAGATACGCCCCCATCATCGGCGTCACCATCCGCGCCACCAGAGTTGAGAAAATTGTGGAAACGGCAACGGTAACGCCAAATGGTTGAAAAAATTGCCCCGGAATCCCACCCATAAAAGCAACGGGCAGAAACACAGCAATAATCGTCGCTGAACTGGCGATTACCGCTAACCCTACTTCGTCGGAAGACTCAAAAGCCGCTTCCCAAGCTGACTTGCCCATAGCCATGTGGCGTTCCATATTTTCAATTTCCACAACGGCATCATCTACCAAGTTGCCCACCGCCAGCGCTAATGCCAACAAAGTCATGTTGTTGAGGGTGTAACCAAGGGCTTGCTGCACTGCGAAGGTGGGAATTATTGACAAGGGTAAGGCAACAGCGGTAATCAATGTTGCTCGCCAGTCTCGCAAAAACACTAAAATAACGATGACCGCCAGCAGCGAAGCTTGAATCAATTCATCAATAGTGCTTTGGTAAGATTGGCGGACAATATCGGCTCTAGTAAAAATTAAATCCAGTTTGACATCGGGGGGAAGGGTTTTTTCCAGTTGTTTGACTGCTGCTTTCACTCCTTCTTCTACTGTCACCAGAACGCTGCCAGTACTACGTAAGACTTGAAAAGCTACCACGGGTTGATTATTCAAACGGGCGGCTTGGCGCACATCAGCAAATTTATCTTCTACAGTTCCCAGGCTAGATAAAGGTACGGAACCACCTTGTGGTAAAACGATTTCGTAGGTTTTCAAAATATCCACACTGGTGGCACTTCCTAAAGTACGGATACTTTGTTCGCTACCACCAACTTCGGCACGTCCCCCAGGTAAGTTAATATTCAAAGCGCGGATTTGGTCGTTTACCTGAGTGGCGGTGATCGCTAGAGATTGTAAGCGGTCTGGATTCAGATTAATCCGAATTTCTCGGTCAACGCCACCCACACGCTGAATTTGGGCTACGCCACGAACTCCCAACAAGGCACGGCTAATAGTTTGGTCTACGAGATTGCTTAACTCTTCTACAGAACGCCGATCTGATTTAACTGCGTAGGTAATCACCGGGCCGCCGGAAAATTCTAAGCGTTCCACAATGGGATCGTTAATGTCTTGGGGTAAATCTTGGCGAATTTGAGCGATCGCATTTCTAACATCATTGGTGGCGCGATCGCTATCTGTACCCAAAACAAAATTGATTGTCGTCTGAGAATTCCCATCGCTAACGGTAGAAATCATGTAATCGATATTGCCCAACCCCGCCACAGCATCTTCAATTTTTTTCGTCACTTGGGATTCTAGTTCTGCTGGGCCTGCACCTGGTTGGGTGACTTCGATCGAAACTGTTGGTAAATCAATATTGGGGTTTATATCAATCCCCAAGGATATGAATGAGAACCAACCGACAACCGTCAAAATTAAAAATAAAACGATAGTGGGAACAGGTTTTTTAATCGACCAGGCTGAGATATTAAAAGACATTGGGAAATTTTAGATTTGTCATTGGTCATTTGTCATTGGTCATTTGTCACTTGTACTGAGTTTCGACTGCGCTCAACTACCGCGTAGTCGAAGTATTGGTTATTGGTTATTTTTCCCTATTTTCTTCAATTTGCAACTCGAACCCGATCGCCATCTTTGAGATAGCCTGCACCATCAACGACAACGCGATCGCCTAACTGTAACCCACTCTTGATTTCTACTGTGTCGTTATTGCCAGGATCTCCTAACTCGACTTTTTGGCTGCGGACTGTATTTTCACCCGATAAGATGAATACAATTACACTGGCGTCAGCTTGGGATTGCACTGCTTTTTGTGGCACTACCATTTTCATCCCTGAGTCAGTAGTAATTGCAGCACTAGCAAACATTCCTGGTTTTAGTAAAGTTGTTGGTGGCAAGTCAATTTTCACTGTTGCCTCCCGTCTTTGATCGTTTAGCTGTGGTTGTATATCTCTAACTCGTCCTTGCGATCGCACCCGGCGATCGACATCAGAAGTAATTTGCACCGATGCGCCAATTTTCACCTGAGTTAGTTGAGTTTCGGGCACCTTCGCCTGAAGTTCTAACTTTTCATCTCGGATAATCGAAAATAGCTTTTGTGTACCACCAATCACCGTCCCCACCTGAGTTTGCGGCGGTACGCCAGTGACATCACCGACTCTAGCTAGTTTCTCGGCAATTACTCCTGAAACCGGCGCACGTACCACAGTTTGTCCCAATTGAGTTTGCAGTTGTTGCACTTTCGCAGCACTGCTTTTGACATCGGCTTTGGCTTTGTTGACGATCGCTTGGGAGTTATTAATATTAGCTTGGGCACTGCCGATATTAGCCTGGGCACTACGTATATTTTCTTGGGACAGGTTCACAACTTCTATGGCAGTTTTCACAGCGTAAGAACGAGTATCAAGTTCTTGTTTGCTAATCGTCCCAGAGTCAGCGAGTTGTTGATAGCGCTGATAATTTTTGGCTGCTTCCTCCAACCTCGCTTTAGCTTGAGCCAAATCGGCTTGTCTTTGCTGGACTATTGCTTTATTTGATGCCAAATCTGCCTGCTTGGATGCTACATCTGCTTGTTTGGATGTTACATCTGCTTGTTTCGATTCCACATCTGCTTTTGCTTGGCTAATTTGGTTTTGCAGTATGGAACCATCTAACACTGCCAACACTTGACCTTGTTTGACAAAAACTCCTTCTTTGACATTTGCGGGGATGCTTTTAATTTGTAAACCGTTTGTTTGCGGTAGCACCGGAATTAAATCACTCGCGGCTACAGTCCCAGTAGTTTTGAGTGTACGGACAACACGGGCGGTTTCGACTGTGGCGATAGTAACTGTCATCGCTGGGTTAACTTTTTTATCAGCTACCGCGCTTTGTTGACGGGATGGAAAACGATTTAATACACTCATCGCAAGTAAGGCGATCGCAATTCCTAAACCAGTACCCAAAAATAATGGCTTCAACCATGCCCTGGTTTGTTTTTGATCTGATTTGCTCAAAAAATTCCGATCTTCAGAGGTTATAGCTTCTTCCACCTCAACTTCTGAAAGACTTTCATCGCTCACAGTTTCACCTCTACTTGTTGTTTATACATACCAAACCTTGGTATTTTCTTAAGAAAACTTGAAGTTTATTTACTTCGATATCAACTATGACGTATTTCATAGTGAATGTCTTTGATTTGCAACAGTATATAATATAACTTTTTAACTAAGAGAAATTACTACCAAATAATGGTAATAAATTTTATGTAGATTATGATAAAAAAATTCTTTCAGCTCATAGAGCTACTCTATGTCACACACCATCTGTATTGAGATCACTGTCAATTAATGCTCAGATATGAAAAACTAATATAGCCGATCTAGATTTATCTAATTAAAATCGAAAGTATTTATGTACCTTGGTAGACCAAGAAATTATTTTTTACACGTAATCAATCATTTCTCTAAAGCCTTTGTGTTGCTAGGAAGTTATATATCCAGACACACGATAAAGCGTAAGAATTCAGCACCCAGGAGTCAGAAGTCAGAATTTAAAAGCAATGAGCGCATAATTCGTCTATTGACCGAGAAGAATTCGACTAAGTTTTTCAACATTCTGGCTCCTGGATTCTGACTCCTGAATTCTTACGATAAAGCTAGCGTCTACAGGTACCCGTGAGTTACAAAGGAGCAAACTCCATTGCCTGAAATTCCAGCAAGGATGGCCTTGATGATGGAATTTTGAAATCAATCAAAATCAATAAAAAATTGGTATATACCAGAGTCACCAGATATGTTCAATGCCACTGAAATTTTAATTGATGCCTTCGTAAATGAAATTCGAGACGGCTATCGCCGCACTTATGGCTGCTTTAAACATGATTATCAGGATATTATCGCCTGGGCGGGTAACATGGCTTTGGAAAACATTGCCAATAGCGATGCCCTTTACCACAATGTTGAACACACTGTCTTAGTCACCCTAGTGGGACAAGAAATTTTACGTGGCAAACACATCAGGGAAGGCGGTGTTTCTAGTGAAGACTGGTTACATTGTATTATTTCTTTAGTCAGTCATGATATTGGCTATGTTAAGGGAGTTTGCCGACAAGATCGAGAAACAGCAAACTTATATGCCACAGGTAAAAATGGCAGAATGATTTCTGTGGCTGCTGGCGCTTCTGATGCCAGTCTGACACCGTATCATGTTGATAGAGCCAAGCTGTTTATTGATGAGCGGTTTGGAGGTCACAAGTTAATCGATGCTGAGGCAATTAAGAGCAATATCGAATTGACTCGATTTCCCGTACCTGCGGCGGAAGATCATCAAGATACAAAGTGCTTTGCAGGATTAGTTCGTGCTGCTGATTTGATTGGTCAACTAAGCGACCCACGTTACCTAAAGAAAATTACTTCTTTATTTTACGAATTTGAAGAAACTGGTGTAAATAAAGTTTTGGGCTATAATACGCCTGCTGATTTGCGTAACAACTACGCTAAGTTTTACTGGAATGGCGTATATCCTTATATCCAAGAAGGACTGCATTATCTATCTTTGACACAACAGGGAAAACAAATTCTCGCGAATCTTTACTCAAACGTGTTTGTTGTGGAACATGAAAAACAACAGGAAGAACAGCAGCGATATTTAGAGAAGTTAGCAGTTAAGAGTTAGGAGTTAGGAGTAGAGACGCGATTAATCCTTGTCTGTACAAAAGTTGGGAGTTGAAAATTATTGATCGTGAGTTATGAATTAAGATAAAAACTTAATAACTCATAATTCCTAACTTATAACTCCTAACTACTATGGATTGGTGGCGACGACTTAAGAAAAATCCTTTGGCACGATTTGGGGTAACTTTGCTGTTAATTTTCTATATAGCAGTAATTGCAGCTGATTTCGTAGCTCCTTATGACCCCTATGCTTCACAGCCTAATGGTTCACTGCTGCCACCAACGAAGATACACTGGGTTTCTCAGTCAGGGCAGTTTACCTGGCCTTATGTTTATCCGACAACTCAAGGAGATACGAATTTAGATACAGGCGATCGCCAACTCATTGTAGACTCGAAAAAGCCTTCGCCTCTGCGTCTATTTGTCTCCGGGTCAGAATACCGATTGTTACAGATGAGTTTGCCATTACCGCCGAAGTGGGATGAAGTCACAATTTTTCCTGGTATCCCTTTAAATTGGCATTTATTTGGCACCACAACTGGCGCAAAAGTCAATATTTTCGGCACTGATGACCAAGGCCGCGACCAATTTAGTCGCTTGCTACATGGCGGTCGCATCAGTATGTTTATCGGCATTTTTGGCATTATCATTACCTATCCCCTCGGTTTGCTGATCGGGGGAATTTCCGGCTATTTCGGCGGTGTAACTGATAGCATCATTATGCGCTTGGCAGAAGTGCTAATGACTTTCCCTAGTATTTATCTTTTGGTAACATTGGGCGCAGTCTTACCAGCAGGTTTAAGTAGTACCCAGCGCTTTTTGCTGATTGTGGTGATTACTTCAGTGATTAGCTGGGCTGGTTTAGCAAGGGTGATTCGGGGACAGGTACTATCAATTAAAGAGCGAGAATTTGTTCAAGCCGCGCGGGCAATGGGCGCGAACCCAATTTATATAATTATCCGTCATGTTTTACCGCAAACGGCTAGTTATGTAATTATCTCTGCGACTCTTGCAATTCCTAGCTTTATTGGCGCAGAGGCAATACTAAGTCTCATCGGTTTAGGAATTCAACAACCAGACCCCTCTTGGGGAAATATGCTTTCTCTGGCTAGCAATGCTTCAATTTTGGTACTGCAACCTTGGTTAATCTGGCCGCCGGCTGTGCTGATTATCCTCACAGTACTGGCATTCAACTTACTCGGTGATGGGCTGAGAGATGCACTTGACCCTCGTAGTTTGAGAAGATAAGCCTTCAATAATAGCTTTTGCGATCGCCGAAATAGCTTTTGCGAACTCCGAAATAGCTTTTGCGAACTCCGAAATAACAAATGCATACGCCGAAATAGCTTTTGCGAACTCCGAAATAACAAATGCGAACCCCGAAATAGCTTTTGCATACTCCAAAATAACAAATGCGAACCCCGAAATAGCTTTTGCGTACTCCGAAATAACAAATGCGAACCCCGAAATAGCTTTTGCGTACTCCGAAATAACAAATGCGTAGGCGTAGCCAGCCGTAGGCATCGCTTGTACTCTACTGCTGTAAAACCCAACGGCGAAAAAGTTCTACCATAATCCGCCAGCTTCCCTGAGTTTCCTCAACGACATCATGACGCTTCAGAGTATTCAGCGCTTCCTGTAAATTGGTGTCGTTCATACCTGTAGATTGAGCTAAAGCATCCAGACTTAGCCCTTCTGGGTGAGGTGCAAGCACTTGTACAATTGCTTGTTGACCCTCAGCACCCCGCGCTGCCTGACCCCAAACCCCATCAAAGTAGTAGCGTCCCCGTTTGAAAAACTCAGGGTCATTGATAACTGCTTCCACGTCTTCTACTGTGAAAACTGGGTCACGCGATCGTCTTTGCTCAAAAACAAAATCATTGTAGCCGCGCACTAGCTGAAAACCCAGTAGTTGTACTAAATATGGTTGACCATGTGTCAAAGCATAAATTTCATCTAAAGCTTCCGGGATGTAGTCGAGGGGGAAGTCTTCATTAGCTGGGTTAGCTAGAATTTGGCGAGTAGCTGCACGTTCTTGAAAACCTACATGAATAGGAATGACACTGGCAAAGAAGGGTTGAAAATAATCTGCTGTCATCTCTTCTAAAGTGTGCAAACCAGCAAATGCAAAGGCGATTTTAGAACTCATTTGCACTAAACCGCGCAAAAAACCCATAAAGTCGATAGGGATTTTTTTTGCTTCAATTAAATCTTCTATTTTCTCAAATTCGTCTAAGGCAATGATTAACCCACCGTCTAGCTTTGCTTCAACCTGTTTTAAATAGCGTTCAAAAGTCCGGTAGGGGAGATTTAATAAATCAGCGTCAGTTGGGGGTGGAAGTTTTACAGTTTGAGAAATTTCATCACAAATTGCCATTAGCACCTCACCCACACCTTGAGGGCTATCTCCCAAACGTAGCAAGTTGATATAAGCTAGCTGTATTTGTGAGCCTAGACATTGAGCAGCGTTAACCAGAATAGAAGTTTTGCCCATGCGCCTGTGACCGTAGAGAACTATAGACTGGAGTTGATTACCCATCACCCAGAGTTCTTCTAACTGTCTGATGATATCTTCTCGCCCAACGAAGAGATGACCTTGAACGGGGTCGCCTACAACATAAGGATTAACCAGAGGCTTGGTGATGGAAATTTCTCCCACCTCACCAGCGATTTGTAAAAGGCTTTCTTTCCAAGTTTGAACAATATCTATAATTAACCCTTGCTCTGCTTGTGGTAATGTATCGGCTTGATTTAGGATTTTTGTCAGTTGGCCTAATGCTCGATTCAGAGCTAAAGACCTGGCTGAACGTGAGAGGCTGCGGTTAACAAACTGGACATCCTCAACAACTCTACGCAGATTAGCAAGAACTTTCCAAGAAACTGGACGTAAAAGCGGTTCCTGGGGAAAAGGAGGAACTTGGATAGCTGCAATAGACGCTGATGTTTGAGCTTTCTGAAACGCTGTTAGAGTTTGGGCAAGGGTAAACATTTCCTCGCCGTAAAGTAGAGAACGCACTACTGTAAAAGCCTTTACTGCTTTCGCTGGTTCTTTTTCATGTAGATGCCAGAAACCAGCAGCAGCAGCACGTGCAGGAGTATCTAAACGAGTGTGTACTGTTAAAGGAGGGGAGTTTGGTTCTTTTAAATCATGAAAGAAGATAAAACCTTTAACAAATTGTAACTTGATTTGTTGCCTCAAAGAACCTGAAGCAAAACCTACTAATTTCCAATCAAAAGGATCTGCTGCTAGCAGAGAAACACGCCAAACAATGTGCTCTGATGGAGTTATGTTAAGCACTCTATTAACTGCTTGGACAACAGGAATGAATTGTAGGGTATATGCCAGCAGTTCATTAATATTATGTAAACCTATTTCCCAATCATTTTGCAGCCAATTTTCCAAGCGCCAAACAAGATTAGGAAAGGGAAGCAAAGTAATGTGAGGGAGCAGCCAACTACTGTTTTGAATTGTTTGTAAGTTTAAAGGTGAGCCAATGAGCCAGGTTTCTGGGCGCATTACAGCCACGCCTCCCGCCACGCCGAACGCCACGCCGAACGCCACGCCCTCCACGCCTACCCCCATCCCTCCTACCAAGCCTAACGCCACACCTACCCCTACACTTATCCCCACCCCTCCTACCAAGCCTAACGCCACGCCTCCTATCACGCCTCCTGCCATACCTAACGCCACGCCTACCGCCACGCCTCCTATCACGCCTCCTGCCACGCCTATCGCCACGCCTAACGCCACACCTAACACCACGCAGAACGCCACGCCTACCGCCACGCCGAATGCTACGCCTATCGCCACACCTACCGTCACATCGAACACCACGCCGAACGCCACGCCGAATGCTACGCCTCCTACAATGCCGAACCAGTTAACGGGAATGTTTACTGCTTGAAAAATTAGACCTACAGCTAGAGGTGTAATTACTGTTAAAACTAATCCTTGAAAAAGTAACTGACGTTGGATAGCATTTTGACGCAATAACTCCCACCCCTTTCGCCAATTCATTTCTTGTTCAGGAATATACCCACCCCCGAACATATCCACATACCATCGCAAAGCTTGGGGGAAGAAAAACACCCAGTACAAAAGGTGCAGAGAATCCAGCGGGTTCCATAGAGAGAGAGGACGCTTTAATTTAGGTGCTAAGTCTAGGCGGGGTACAGGGGTCAATTCAGCCTCCATCATTAACCGTGAAGAACCTAACCTTCCCAGCTACCTTCCTATAAAGTAAGCGGGAGTAGGAGTAATCTTGCTTCCCTTGTAAGGAAGGGGTTGAGGGAGAAGTCAAAGGGGTATCACTCATCGCATACTCTCCGTATACTGCCAATAAGTTCTATAGCACAGTTGCATCAGTTTGCGAGGATGTCCGCCACTTTCTTGGATGAGTTGGATGATTTTGTCTTCAGTAAAACTTACTGAAGTGTTAGCCAAACGGTTGGTAATAAAAGCACGCATAGTGGCTTCATCCCAAAGATGAATGTGTTCTTCTTGGCAAATACCTGCCAGTGGAGATGTTTTGCCATTATCCTGACTGTCGTTAAATAGCTTGTCCAGAGGTTCGCTAACAGCTAAAATCAACCGCAAAGAAGCATCACGCCCTTCAGCTAAACCGCGCAATTGATCCCTAACTTGGCGAGTAAAGCCGTTTTCGATTAACTTTCCTAAATTATCTATAGCTAATAGCACTTTTTTCTTTTGCAAATTGCGAGTTAGTCTATAGCCTTTGCTTTCAGGAATACCAATTTTATCGCACAAAGCAAAGTAGAATTCATCTTCATCATGAACTCCATTATTTAAATCTAAAAAAACTGGCTCACGTGGTAACTGTAAATAATTTTCTGCCTGTTGGCAAATCACCCATAACAAAGATGACTTACCGATTCCTTCTTCTCCTATGAGCGCGACACTACTATTACTGTTAAGTACTTCAAATACCCGCGATATTTCGCGTTCCCTACCAAAAAACTGTTGTGGATCTTCTATTCTGCCGTGTTGGGGAATAAAAGGATTATGATTTTGCTGCAATAGATTAGCTGACTGTGATTCATCTTTTAATGGTGGATTAATTATTTCTACAATTGGTTCTTGGGAAAGTGAAGCTTGTTCTGAAAACTTTTGATATCCTTCTTTTATTGGATTTTTAAAATTTCTTTTTATAACTTTTAATTCTAAATGTTTTGTAATCTTTTTGCATAACTTTGCACCCACATCTCTCACATGTTCTTCACTATAAGAACCATCATTAACAATCTCTCTATACTCCTTCCCTTCCCACATCCCTAAAAAGAGCTTTTGTTCTAAGTCATTTAAGACTTGCCTATCGTTTGCAAGTAGCTTATTAATGAATGTTAATGCTTTTTGTGAGTCCATTAGGTGTAAGCAAATTGGCAGAGCAAAGTTAAAATCAGTCAGTAGTGTAATACTTTACCCTACAAACCTACATTTGCCTACTTTCCCTTACAACAATTTAATCACTCAAACTCCCTACTAGCGCCTACCTATAGAGCTTATGTCTCAAGTGATGATGGTGTCATACCAAAAAAAGTTGAGGAGTTTGAAAAATGGCAACTTTTAGACAACAGCTTGTACTTGCTCTCATCGCTGCTACCAGTGCCATACTAGCTACAGTAGCGCCTGCATTAATTGAGCGGGATAAAAAATCTGCTTCAGAACCACAGCCTTTTGTCACCGCCACCTCTGCAATATGTGACAAAGTTCTTGCCGATAAAGTCTGTGTCGCCAATCTTACAGTGCAGGTTAATAGCAACGAACTTCAGCAAGTGACAAATCGCGATCGCCTCTTTCTCAAATCTGGAGATGCTCTCAGATTTTCAAACTTTAATTATTGCATACCATCCCAAGCTCTACTCAATAAAATAGAAATCAAAGGATATTTATTTAAAAATGGAGTTAAGAGTTATAAAAATGGGCTTTTCACTCCTAGTACCTTCCCGATTAATGCTGCTTGTCATAATATTGGTAACTTCCAAAAAATCTGGAAGCTTGAAGCAGGACAGCACCGAGTCAATATACTTATTGCTAAATATGTTGGCAGCAACAGAATTGTTGATGATAGTTTCTACTTTAACTTGGATGTTGGACAGTAATTTCAGTCTTCTGTTTAAAAGCGAAAGCGAGTAGTAGTTTTATGGCTTACAGCGAGTTTAGTTTAGCTAAAGCAAAACAAGAGTTTAGTTTAACCATATTAGAAAAACGCGATATTTTCGCTGCTACTCCTGAATTAACAGCGAGTAATTTACTTGCAGAAACACTTAATTATAACCTGGATATCGCTTTAGGTAGTAATAGTGAGAAAGCGCGCTCTGAGTTAATTATTGCGCCAATTTTAGTTGATTTACGCCGACAATTACATGAGCAAGTTAGTTTATTTTCTGGGGTAGATTTCACTGTTGATAATAGCAAAGGATTAAATGGTACTTGCGATTTTATTATTACAAAATCTCCAGAAATTCTAATTTTGACAGCACCAGTAATTACAGTTGTAGAAGCCAAAAAAGAAAATATTAATGCGGGTTTGGGTCAGTGTGCAGCCGAAATGGTAGCAGCCCAAATCTTTAACGAGCAAGCCGCAACTGAGATTAAAACAATTTATGGCGCAGTCACAACAGGCAGTATTTGGCAATTCCTCAAATTACAACAACAAACATTGACCATTGATTTAAGCGAATATTATCTCAAAGAGGTGAATAAAATTCTGGGGATTTTAGCCAGTGGTATTTCTCAAGAAATTTAATATCGAATTCGCGGATCTACATAAGCGTTTAAAATATCAATCAAAATGCTGGCGCTAACAACGATCGCACCAAAAAATACGAGTACTCCCTGGACTGTGGGATAATCGCGATCGGCGATCGCTTGATACAGTCGATTAGCTAACCCAGGCCAAGAAAATGTTACCTCTGTCAAAATCGCTCCACCCAATAGAGATGCAAAGGTTAATCCCAAGACTGTAATTACTGGAATTAGCGCATTTTTTAAAGCGTGGGAGGCTAAAATCTTATTTTCACCAATACCTCTAGCTCTAGCGGCTTCTACATAATCTGCTTGCAAGGTTTGCTTTAAATTCACTCGCACAATTCGCTCAAAAATCCCACTGAGTAAAATTCCCAAAGTGAGACTCGGTAAAGCCAGATGGTGCAAAGATGCGAAAAACTGGGTGAAATTTCCACCGAGTAGGCTATCAATTGTATACAATCCAGTCACAGTAATGGGAGCCGGAAGATTGGGCGGAAAGCGGTTTGAATTGGGAAACCAACCGAGTTGAACTGAGAAAATCAACTGTAAAAGCATTCCCGCCCAAAACATGGGGAGTGCGTAGGTGATGATCCCAAATAGACGCCCGCCGACATCAAAATATGTTCCAGGACGAGAAGCTGAAAGAGTCCCAACCGCAATTCCGACGATGAGTGCAACCGCCATACTACATACTGCTAACTCCACCGTCGCCGGGAAATATTGCCCAATGATGTCCCAAACATTCTCTCCCCGACTCAACAAAGAACTTCCCAAATCAAAGCGCAACAAATTTCCCAAATAATTGAGATATTGTAGCCACAGAGGAAGGTTTAAACCGAGTTGTTTTCGCAATTCTTCTTTAGCTGCTTCTGGCGCACGTCCACCAAGTATTGCATCTGCTGGATCTCCTGGTGTTGCTCTTAGTAAGAGAAATACAATCGTGATAATTGTTAATAGCTGGAGTGGCGCAAGAAGCAACCGAGAAACAATGTAATATTGTAAAGCTTTAGAACGAGACATATTTAGGTAGGAGTTAAGAGTTAGGAGTTAGGAGTTAGGAGTTAGGAATCAATAATTTGCAATTAGGAATTATGAATTAAGATAGACAGCTAGCTTGCAAAAATCCTTTAATTACTATATTTAGTGAAGTTGAACATCTCTATTTTGCTCAGAATCACATTCATGATTTTTTGACTTTTGCAATAAGTCTAATTCCTAATTCTTAACTCCTAACTCCTAACTTACTTTTTAAGTGTCTGGTAAACCAAAATTTGGGTAGGGTTAAGTTTTACGCCATTAACACCATTTCGGGCAAATACATAGTCTTTGTTTTGCCATAAGGGAACGTAAGGTACATCAGTAGTAACTTGTATTTGAATTTCGTTAAAAATTTTCTGACGCGCTTCGGGGTTTTGTTCTTTGCGTTGCCCATCAATCAATTTATTTACGGTTTCGTTATAGTAGAACGAACCCTGAGTTTGACTGCCTCCATCTTCGCATCCTTTAGCCACAGAACCTTTGTTACAAGATAAAAATGGCTGGACGTAATTATCTGGATCTAAAAAGTCTGGATACCAATCAAGTAAAGCTGCCGGATACAAACCTTTGGCAATGTCTTTAAAGAAGGCAGGCCCTTCCGCTTGGGTAACTTCAAATTGCAGTATTCCATCCATTTTGACATCTACAAGAGATTTGAGTGTCTGTGCTGCCAAACTACGAGTAGGCGAACTAGAAGGATACCAAACTTGCACTTTTGCAGGATTTTCTTTAGAGAAGCCAGCAGTAGTTAATAATTTTTTAGCTTGATCGAAGTTAGCATCGCCATATTTATCTTTGAATAATGGCACAGAAACCTTAAATGTTGTGGGAATCATGCTATAGAGCGGATCTGCTTGACCAAATAATACTCGCTCGTTTAAAAGTGGACGGTCAATGATGGACGCGATCGCTTGTCTTACCTCTAATTTATCTAAAGGTTTTTGATTCCGGTTTAATACCAGATAACTTACTACACTACCTTCTGCTGCGATCGCTTGCCAATCCCCTTTTTTACCACCTTCTTCCAAACTCCGATTTTGATCTGGTTGCAGCGATAGATAAGCTACATCGATTGCACCTGTACGGAAAGCATTAAACAAATTAACCGGACTAGTTTGAATTTGGAGATTAACACCCTTGTTAACTGGTTTTTCTCCCCAATATTTATCAAACGCATCAAATCGGATGGAATCAGTACCATACTGTCCTAATTTGTAAGGGCCAGTCCCCACAAAAATATTCGGCTTGAATTTACCAGCGCCGACTTCGTAAGCTTTGGGCGAAACTGCGCACACTCCAGGAAACGCCAGCAGTGAAGGAAAGGCTGCAAATGGCTTTTTCAGTTTGATGGTTAACTCATACTCGCTTGTCGTTTTTACCGAATCTACTATATCCCCTAGTAAGAAAGAAGGTTTTCCTTTATTTTGAATAAAGCGGTTGATGGTAAACGCCATTGCTTGGGCATTGAAGGAAGTCCCATCGTGAAAAACTACACCTTGGCGTAAGGGAATGGTATAAGTTAAGCCATCTTGACTGACTTTAGGTAATGCTGTAGCTAGTTGGGGCTTAATTTCGGTGCTTCCTGGTTCGTAGGTGTAGAGGCGATCGCTCATATTAAACACCAAACCTAAAGCTGCTAACTCATAAGCATCAGCAGGATCGAGGGTTCTTGGCTTGGCTGTTGTACCAATAGTAATCCGACCATCACCTGTAGGGGTATTTACAGAACCAGATGGCGGCGTAGTTGACTGCGGACGAGGAGCGCAACTAACAACTAAAAATAAACATAGACAGAACAAAGATAGGAATTGTGTAATCCGACCCCATCGTTTCACGAACAAGGAAAACCAGGTCATAGCAATAATATATTTGATATCAGCGGTCAGCAATTTTACTACATTTGTGACTCTTATGCTGAATCTTCACAATTTTATAGTGGTTCTTGTTTTAATAGAACACTCCGTAGCCATCTAAATCAAAAATTTGTGGCAGATACCCAACTTCATAATCAAGTTTATTGCTGTGATCCCGACGACGGGATACACTTATGCACTATTTGGTTAAAAAAATCATTAATAAAATACGAAATTTAATATTTAAGATTTGTAAAGTATTGAAAAGTTTTTATGTAATTAAATTTTTTAACAGTTGGTTAAATTTGTCGTAAATTCATATTTACTAAAAAATAGGTTTTGTTAAGCTTTGACACTTAGCCCAAGTAGTGTACGTTGAGATTTTACCTGTTGCTGCTTGGGAACAGACACCGACAAAGCGTTTTCTCGTCAAGATCGGCTGTACTCTCAAAAAGAAGTGTGTTTGAACATCAGCGACTAAAGCGATCGCGATATTGTTAACAGCAGATTGAAAGTCTAATAGTGAGACTAAGACCGTGAAGTATTTCTTTCTATCTGAGGGATGGGCAGTTGCCAGAGTCTGGGCATCTGATGGACTCTGGCAAATAACTGCATGGCGACGCCAACCAGATATTCAGCGAATGAATATTTGTTTAGTCGAAGAAAATGAATTACTCTGGCTTTATCGAGTTGAAGAAGCCGTTTTAACCGTGGAAGTGAAGCCAACAACACCAGTAAGTGGTAGTCAGACCATCGGTCAAGTAGTACTTAAGCGTCTGATGAGCGCCGAACAGGTAATCGAACGCCTGGGTACAGCTGAAGCGAAGTGTCAACTGCAAAATATCCACTTGGTTGTTCAGTAAAGATTGGGCATGGGGTATGGGGCATGGGGCATGGGAAGGAGGAGAGAAATTTTTCCCCTGCTCCTTCTTCTTGGAACCTTTTATCCTCAATGCCCAATGCCCCTCTCATCGTAAAGAAAAGATAAGCAAATTTAATCCCCGACGGGTATTAGTAGCGAAAAAACTTGGATATGCTACGCGATCGCATCAATTTACACGCTTGCAAACAATTCCATCAATAGTTACACTTTTTAAAACATTCTCATTTTTGCTTGGCGATGGCTACCCTAACATAGGTAAACCTCCCGAAGCGAGTAAGCATTGCCAAAGCACCCACGCTGTCTGACTTATTAAGACTAAGCTGTGGTGATACTCTGGTGGCAATAACAAAAAACAAGAGAGAGTTTTATGAGTGGCGATTTTCGTCTCTCGTAACCTCAGTAAGAAAATTGCTTTGTAAACTAACTCATCGAGGAGGAGCGTAGTCGATGGGACTACCCTGGTACCGAGTACATACAGTCGTTCTGAATGATCCAGGGCGACTGATTTCTGTACACCTAATGCACACAGCCTTAGTAGCAGGCTGGGCTGGTTCGATGGCACTCTACGAACTAGCTGTTTTTGACCCTAGCGATGCAGTTCTCAACCCAATGTGGCGTCAAGGGATGTTCGTCCTACCCTTTATGGCACGTTTGGGTGTTACCCAATCTTGGGGTGGTTGGAACGTTACTGGCGGGCCATCAACCGATCCTGGCTTTTGGTCATTTGAAGGCGTTGCTGCCGCTCACATTGTTCTTTCCGGTTTGCTGTTCCTAGCCGCCGTATGGCACTGGGTTTACTGGGATTTGGAACTCTTTAGAGATCCCCGCACCGGTGAACCTGCCTTAGACTTGCCAAAAATGTTTGGCATTCACCTGTTCTTATCTGGTCTTCTTTGTTTTGGATTTGGTGCTTTTCACGTCACCGGACTATTTGGGCCGGGAATATGGGTTTCTGACGCTTATGGTGTAACTGGTGCCGCCCAGGCAGTAGCACCAGAATGGGGCCCAGATGGTTTTAACCCCTATAACCCTGGTGGCATTGCGGCTCATCACATTGCCGCTGGTGTCGTTGGTATTATTGCAGGCTTATTCCACCTCACAGTTAGACCTCCCGAACGGCTCTACAAAGCCCTACGGATGGGGAACATTGAAACAGTACTTTCTAGCAGTATTGCAGCAGTCTTCTTTGCTGCTTTCGTTGTTGCTGGTACTATGTGGTACGGTAACGCCGCCACTCCTATTGAATTGTTTGGCCCCACCCGCTATCAATGGGATCAAAACTATTTCCGTCAAGAAATTCAGCGCCGCGTCCAAACAAACGTTAGCCAAGGTGCAACTCTTGAGCAAGCTTGGTCGCAGATTCCTGAAAAATTGGCTTTCTATGATTATGTTGGAAATAGCCCCGCTAAAGGCGGTCTATTCCGTACAGGGCCAATGGTGAAGGGTGATGGCATTGCCCAATCTTGGCAAGGTCATGCCGTATTCAAAGACTCTGAAGGACGGGAATTGACCGTGCGTCGTCTCCCCAACTTCTTTGAAACCTTCCCAGTGATTTTGACTGATGCAGATGGAATTGTCCGCGCTGACATTCCCTTCCGTCGGGCAGAATCTAAGTATAGCTTCGAGCAGTCTGGTGTTACCGTTAGTTTCTACGGTGGCAATCTGAATGGTCAGACCTTTACAGAGCCAGCTGATGTGAAGAAGTTCGCTCGTAAGGCTCAAGGCGGTGAAATCTTTGAATTTGACCGGGAAACCTTGAACTCTGATGGTGTATTCCGCACCAGTCCTAGAGGTTGGTTTACCTTTGGACACGCCGTATTTGCTCTGTTGTTCTTCTTTGGTCATCTCTGGCATGGCGCTCGGACAATCTACCGAGACGTATTTGCTGGTGTTGACGCCGATCTTGAAGAGCAAGTTGAGTGGGGTCTGTTCCAGAAAGTGGGTGACAAGTCAACCCGCCGGAAAGAAGCCCTTTAATTTCAGTGCTGAGTAAAGAAGTGCTGAGTTCTGAGTTAAGCCTCTGACTCAGCACTCAGGTGACTCAGCATTAAAAACTTTAACTACTGGCTGGATAAAGAGGAAATCGTAATATGGAAAGCGTTGCGTACATCTTGATTTTTACTCTGTGTATAGGTACTCTCTTCTTTGCGATCGCATTTCGCGAACCCCCTCGCTTTGAGAAACCAAAAGATAAGTAGATCCTATCCACAGACTTTTAAGCGGATTTAATCTTAATATCCGTTGCTACTAAGTATGGTGGCAACGGATATTATTGTGTTTGTCCTTTGTCCTTTGTCATTTGTCATTTGTCCTTTATGTATGTTGTTTCTCACTATTAACCAATGACCAATGACCAATGACCAATGACCAATGACCAATGACTAAAGACTAAATATTGTGATATAATTTCCAATCTTGGGAGTTGATATGTGTTAATGCTAGCTTTTCTGCGCTAGGATGAAAAAGGATGTTTTGTGTAAGCTGCCATAGTACTGCTTACATAACGCATCGCAATTGTCGCACCACCTTTACGGAGACTAGAACCAGGAACAAATCAGCATGGTCAATCAGAATTTAACCGCTACAGAAATTGGATTCACTCACGAAGATTTCGCTGCTCTACTTGACAAATACGATTATCATTTTAGCCCTGGTGATGTTGTCCCAGGAACAGTTTTCAGTATAGAGCCGCGCGGCGCTCTGATTGACATTGGTGCTAAAACCGCAGCATATATTCCTATACAAGAAATGTCTATTAACCGGGTGGATAGCCCGGAAGAAGTACTACAATCAAACGAAACGCGCGAATTTTTTATCCTTACCGATGAAAACGAAGATGGTCAATTAACCCTTTCCATTCGCCGTATTGAATATATGCGGGCTTGGGAACGCGTGCGGCAGTTACAAGCAGAAGATGCGACTGTCCGTTCTGGCGTATTTGCAACCAATCGCGGTGGAGCATTGGTACGAATTGAGGGATTACGTGGCTTTATCCCAGGTTCCCACATCAGTACCCGCAAACCTAAAGAAGAATTGGTCGGCGAGGATCTGCCGTTGAAATTCCTAGAGGTGGACGAAGAACGCAATCGCCTCGTTCTATCTCACCGTCGGGCGCTGGTTGAGCGCAAGATGAACCGCTTAGAAGTCGGCGAAGTAGTAATTGGTACTGTTCGTGGGATCAAACCCTACGGTGCTTTCATCGACATTGGCGGCGTCAGTGGTCTACTGCATATTTCTGAGATTTCTCACGAACATATTGATACACCTCATAGCGTGTTCAATGTCAATGATGAAGTAAAAGTTATGATCATTGATTTGGATGCAGAAAGGGGTCGCATTTCCCTATCTACCAAGCAGCTAGAACCCGAACCCGGTGACATGATTAAAAACCGAGATTTGGTTTACGATAAGGCGGAAGAAATGGCTGCTAAGTATCGCGAACAGTTATTAGCCAAGCAGCAAGGTGCTACTGCTGCGGCTATACCGGGGGAAGTTCTTGCAGACGAAGATATTCCACCAGCAACAGAACTTGACGAAGATATTCCAGTAGTTGCGGCAATTGAAACAGAGATTCCAGCAGCGACGGAAATTGAAGAGGAAATTCCAGCAGCTATTGAAGAGTAATAGATTTTTTATAGTTTTACTTGTTTTTAAGTAAGAGTATCAAATCATTTTATAAAGAGGGAAAAACCCTCTTTTTTTATGTGGAGAATCGAGAATAATTTGGAGAGACGTGATTAATCCAAGTCTTTCCAGGAGTTGAGAGTAGTTATAAGTTAAATATTATGGCAACCATTCAATGTAGAAATATCACTTTTGATAATATCCAGGCAATTTTGTTTGACAAAAACGGTACTCTAGAAGATTCAGAAACTTATTTGCGATCGCTCGCACAAAAAGCAGCGAGGTTAATAGATGCTCAAATCCCTGGAACTGGGGAACCCTTATTAATGGCATTTGGCATCAATGGCAATTTTCTAGATCCCGCAGGTTTAATCTCAGTAGCAAGCCGCCGCGAAACAGAAGTTGCGGCGGCGGCATATATTGCCGAAACAGGAAGAGGATGGTTTGAGTGCTTAAAAATAGCCCGTCAAGCTTTGGATGAAGCGGAAAAATACATTGGAGAAACTCCTTCACCACTGTTTGTAGGTAGCCTAGAAATTTTGAAATACCTGCAAGAGGGTGGTCTAAAACTTGGCATTCTCTCGGCTGCGACAACTGAAGAAGTACGCAATTTTGTAGCCAATCACCAATTAAGTAATTATATCCAGTTAGAAATGGGCGTAGATGAAGGGCCAAGTAAACCAGATCCAGTGCTATTTTTACAAGCTTGCCAAGCTTTGGGAGTTGAACCGAGCGCTACCTTGATGGTAGGTGATTCAGTTGGTGATATGCAAATGGCGCGTAATGCTAAAGCCGCAGGTTGTATTGGTATCACTTGGGTAGGTAAGTCAGATAATGTCCGAGGTGCAGATGTGATAATTAATCAACTTGATGAAATCCAAATTTTAGAAGATTAATTTAACCTGAGTTTAATTAACTCAAAAAAATGGCAGTTGGGGCGTTTTCTGCCACACTATCCTAGTGTTTATCTATACCTGATAACAACCTTTCTATTTTATTCGCAAAAATCATATTAACTTAACATATCAAGATAGTTTTGCAATCTTTCTTTAGATAGATCGTTAAAAAATCCGTAATATCTCTAATAGAATAAAATGGGAAATTTTTTAGAATCAGGGTAAAGGCATTCTGTAATCCTTGTCCAGCAAGGGTTAAAAATTTAGTCCCAAAAAGAAATAATGCTTAAGCCTTTTGCCCAGTAAGCATTATAAAAATAAGATACGTTTACCTTGTTTTTGAGAATAAAGACATTGCGATCCGATCGCAGTCTCAACTAATTTTTGATCCTTTTTTATTGGTGTAAGCACATGAATTTTCAAAGCTCTGCTTCACCTGTCATCATTTCTGATTCTAATAATGTCAAAGCTGAAATGTCTTATGTTCAGGGAATAGAGCATTTAATTGAGGTTGTTCAAGCATTGTCACTAGCACGGACGCTAGAGCAAATCATGGAGATTGTACGAAAGTCTGCGCGTGAGTTAACTGGGGCAGATGGGGCTAGTTTTGTGTTACGAGATGGAGATCAATGTTATTACGCAGATGAAGATGCGATCGCTCCTTTATGGAAAGGGCAACGCTTCCCGATGAGTATTTGCATTAGTGGGTATACAATGCAAAACCGTCAGTCCGTTGTGATTAGCGATATTTATGGAGATGAACGGATTCCATTTGCAGCTTACCAACCAACTTTTGTCAAAAGTTTGGCAATGGTGCCGATCCGAGCGTGTAACCCCATCGGTGCAATTGGAACATATTGGGCAACGTTATATCAGCCAACGGTTGAAAAAGTAAAGCTATTACAGGCATTGGCAGACACAACGGCTGTCGCAATGGAAAACGTACAGATTTATCATGAATTAGAACAAAGAGTCCACAATCGAACTGCTGCACTAGAAAAAGAAATAGAGGGGTATCAAAAAGTTGAAGCAGAAGTTAGACGCTTATCCATAACAGATGAATTAACTGGAGTGTACAATCGACGAGGCTTTTTTCTATTTGCAGATCAGCAATTAAAACTAGCCCATCAGCTACAAAAGCCCTGTTGTCTCTTATTTATAGATATAGATGGATTGAAGCAAATCAATGATACGTTTGGACATGAAGTTGGAGATCGTGTAATAGTTGACGCCGCAGACTTACTAAGCCAAACCTATCGAGATTCTGACATCGTTGCCCGATTAGGGGGTGATGAGTTTGTTGTATTCATTCCAAAATGTTCAGATCGTACGAATGCAATTAGTGTTCGCCTACAAACTAACATTGATTTATTTAATCAAAATTCAAGTAGAAGTTATCATCTATCAATGAGTATTGGAGTTCAAGAGTGCGTTATCAATGAAGATATTTCCTTGGAAAAACTCATATTCCAGGCAGATGAGTTAATGTACCAGCAAAAACGTACCAAGCGAAGTTCTAGCAATAACAACAATAGCTTTTAATCCTTTAGAAACCATATCTAATGTTAATACTCAGCTTTTTTATCTCTTTGTTCATTCCCGATCGTCTACTGTCTCGAGCTGATTCTCAATAAACACTATTGTAATACCAATTCAATTAATCATTGCAACACATCCTTGGGTAAAGACGCGATGAATCGCGTCTCTATAAATGGTCTATTTATCTCATTCTTTTTTCCAATTGTTATAATCTTTACAACTTATACTTTTTAGTTTTTTATTCGTTTTATTCGCGTTAATTTATGCAATTTAGATAAAGTTCATAAATAATCAAAACTTAATTATCCAGATTACTCTACTGGACTTTATTTATAACTATTATTATATTTTTATCTAACAGAGGAGAGTTTATTGAATTAATTTTATTCTTCGTCTTTATTCTCTTCTAAATTGGTTATCTTTGTATTTTGCAGAAGGATATGGTCTTCAGGATTATGTTTTTCCTCTTTCTTTTCTTGTACAACTTGAGTGGCATATATTTCCACATCTCGCTGAATAATATCTTCTACATGACTTGCAAATAGATTAAATGCCTGTTGATGACTTGGATAAATCCGATAAGGACCTGTCAATTGCGAGAATTGCCACCCTTGGGTTTTTAAAGACTCAACTGTTCGGCGATAGTGTCGCCAGCGTTCCCCATAGTGAAAAAACTCTTCAATGGCAGCACTAATAGCAACTACTTGGCTCAGACCAAAAGTTAACCACATGATGATATCCCTATCCCGATTATTAGGTTTGAAATTAGTGTTAATATTTAAACTTACCAATGCCGGGAGAATTACACCACCAATAATAGTTGTTATTCGTAAAAAATAATGGCGATCGCGCGATGTATTCGCCTTACTTTCCATCCATAGTACTTGCTCTAACCAGCGCGATCGCAAAAAATGTTTTTGCACATCACCTAAGTTAATATCTGCAAATAACTTGTTAAAATCTTCTTTTAAAAATTTTTGATAACTATCTTTTTTAGCCATTTTTTACTCCTAATTAGAAAGTAACCCCTTAATTACTTTGCCTAAACTATTAACTCCTTTCTCTATGTCGATTAAGTCGATGTATTGTAATGTACCAGATTTAGCTAGCTTTTTGGCTCGTTCATCAGTAGCCTTTCCATGCAAAGCATCTACAAGTATATCTGCGGTTCTACCACTACCAGCAATCACAATAACTAATCTTCCACTATCAACGCTAGAAAACGCATCCTTAAAGGTAATTTCGCCACCGTTCAAGAGTAGTGTCATCGAAGGTGCATCATTGGCCAGCATAGTCGCAACGTAAGATATCCAAGGAGACTCGTCGCCCCAATCATTACCAGGAACTAGCACAAAATGAGTATGGTTTGGCTCTAAGGGTATTAAATCAGCAGCAGTTTCCGAATGATTAGGTAAAGCCACTTTGCTTTCGGGTGTCACACCAACCAAAGCAAACTTAGCACCTATCTGGGTACGAGCTGCACCCATCATTCGCATAATTCCTACATCTGTACCTCCATCCACAACATAAGCTCCTAGAGTTTCGGCAATGGGGGCTAAAACTTCCACAAACAACCGTTGAATACGGAGAAAATCAGCTTCACTGATGTTACTTGCACCCCCCACTATTACTAAAACAGGACGCGAACCGCCAAGCCCTATTTCCTCAAGAGCATTTGGCAATTCCGCTTGCTGCTCAACTTGAGTAGCTAATGCTGTTTGCCCATTGTCAAAGGTAAGCTTTAAACAACTTTTCATTTTTTAAAAATACTGACTGCTTAGGTTTCCCAGCGTAGTGCCTCGCAGTCATTTTCTGCAAGTGTTGTATTCCGTTCTCACCTGAAGGATAAAGAATTTTATGATGCTTTTGTAAGGATTAGTTGTTGATTAATGCGCTACCAGATTTCCTCTTATATGTAAATGACGATGCCTGCTGTGGTAACAGAGCTTTGTCATTTGCGTAGTATCTCGTAGAGAAGTACAGACTACACTTACACTCAAGTTTTTTACGATTATTTTGCTTGCTAAAAAATTTTTGATGCACAAAGTAATAGCTTTTTATTTGTTAGCATTACAAATTAAGATTTTGCACTTTATTGATGGACAAAATCGCCAAATTTGAAGTTAATTTGAATGATTTGATTTTAACTATAAGTTCCTGCTCTATCAGTTATTACCGTAACAGGTTCTGACTCTATATCCTCTATCTTATTAAACTCTCCAGCCCGCCAGCTATCTGTTGTATCTTTGATAAAACTGGCAATCGGGATCGCAATTAACAAACCCAGGACTCCTCCCAACTTTGCGCCCAGCAATAAAGAAATCACCACCCACACAGGATTTAAGCCAGTCAAATTGCTAAGAATTCGAGGTGCAATAATATTAGAATTAATTTGATCGATCGCAACAGCTACACCTAAGACTTCCACCCCTAACCAGAAATTTTGCAGCGCTACCAACAAACTTACTATGGCGATACCTACCCCCGTACCAAAGGGGAAGAGTGAAAATAAGCCAATACCAATACCAAAAAGTAAAGCTAGGGGAACTTGCAGCGCCAAAAACACCAGAGTAATTGTCACCCCTAATACAGCTCCCAATGTTGCTTGACCGATGAAGTAATTGTGGAAATCCTCTTGCAGTAATTCCCGTACTCTTGGCCCAATATTAGGGGGAAACCACTGAAAAATTCCGTCCCAAAGACGTTCACCATTTAATATTAAGTATATAGTCAGCACTACCGCCAGCAGCACATTGAGGACAATACCAATGGTATCGACAGCAAAACCAAGAATTCTACCAGTAAAGGACTGAAGTTGGTTAGATAATCGTTCCAGAACTTGGGTGAATAAACCACTTAAATTAATCGGAAGTTGCTGTTGACTTAACGCCCAATCTTGAAAAGCTTGCAGCTGCTGAGTACCAGAATCAATCCAACTGGGCAAAATATTAGCCAGTTCAACGAGCTGTTGAATAATCAGGGGAACTAAGGTAATGCCTAAAGCTACTAAAACCACCACAGTCAAAAGTAACACTCCCCCGATCGCTAAGTTGGGTTTCACTCCTTGTTCCTGGAGAAACTGGATTGGATAGTTCAAGACAAAAGCTAGTAGGATAGCGGCGGCAATAATGCTAACTAAGGGTTGAAAATACTGTATAAGTTGGAGCAATAGCCAGCCGTTGAGAATGGCAATAGGAAATGCCAATCCTATAGTTAACCATCGCGGCAGTTTGTTTGCTGATTGCATTAGCGATCACCTCATAAGAGTTTTAACTTTATTTTGGCTTCTAGGGATGTGAGGAGTGGGGGAGAAATCAATTCAAAATTCAAAATTCAAAATTCAAACATTTTAGAACTTCTGCCTCCTGCCTCCTCTTTTCCAATGACAAATGACAAATGACAAATGACTAATCCCCAAATTATGTTGGATTTTTCTCAATAAAATCCAACATAATTTTCTGATGCATTGCCCCTAAAGGTCGCACTTCGCCAGCATTTTGTGAATAACAGTTACCTTGGCGAATATTTTCTGGCGTAAATAAGGCCATATCCCAGCCCTCATTTAGAACTAGTTGATTTAATTCCACCAAGAGTGGTGCATGAAAGACATGACGAACAACTTTTTCGTTGGGATAACAGCCAAATTCAACAAAGGGTGGTAAATTATAACCGATTTCTTCTAAAATTTCTCGTTTTACCGCTACATCTGGCGTTTCACCAGGTTCGATGTGACCGCCAAATAGCGCCCAGTAACCAGGGTAGAGAATACCAGGGATGTTGTCACGCAACTGCATGAGAAACTTGTTTTTCTGATAGAGAATTGCGATCGCTACGTGCACCTGTTGATTGTTCATATTTTAATTTTTAATTACTCTTCTTCTAAATAAACTTCCCCCAATTCTTTGCCAGCTAAAGGAATACTTCGGTAGCGAACTTTACCCTTAATTACAACTTCTGAACCTTCACCCAAATTCTTTTGATTGGTGACAACCCAAATTTTGCCCGTTGAGTCCTTAATTTTATAAGCCCACTGTTTGATCAGGGGAGCTTGCTTTTCTACTTGACCCTGGATGTAAACTATAGCCTGATTGTCTTGTTTTGGTTTAATCTCTCCAATTGGAGTGACATTTGTACCAATTTTTAAGCCAGCACCACGCAAACCAGGCGATGTCAAGTTACCACAACTACAAAGTCCTGTTATCAGAAAAAAAGTCAACCCCAAACGGTAAGGAACAATACTGTGCCCGTACAAGAACGAAAGAGATAAATTTCTTATTTGTCGCATAAAAGCCACCGATTTATTTATTTTGGGCATTTGGCACAAGAGGCAGAGGTGCACAAGCAAAAGACTTACTTCTCCTCTGCTCCTCTGCCCCTCTGCTTCCCCACTCCCACTCTCCCAATTCTTTATTCTTCAGATGATGCCGCTGATCTGAGAAAATAAACATTATGGATTTACTGTGAGAGAAACGCTACGACATCAAACAGCAACACAATAATAGTCGAAAGTCAAGAGTTAAAAATCAATATTTTCATTTTGGACTTTGGACAAAAAGCGAACATAGCTGGGAATTTTCATGGAAACAAAAACTGCCAAAATCCTTGATGGGAAAGCATTAGCTGCAAAAATTCAGCAAGAAATTTCTGTTGCGATTACACAATTACAACCAAAAATTGGACGACCACCTGGTTTAGCAGTGTTGATGGTTGGTGATAACCCAGCGTCAGCCGCTTATGTACGCAATAAAGAAAAAGCCTGCGCTAAAGTCGGGATCGCTTCTTTTGGTAAGCATTTTCCTGCCGAAACTACCCTTGAGGAGTTAGAAGAGGTAATTGCTGCACTCAACCACGACAAAAGAGTGGATGGCATTCTTGTGCAATTGCCCTTACCGAACCACCTGGATGCTGTAACTCTGCTACATCAAATCGATCCCGATAAAGATGCTGATGGACTGCATCCAGTTAACTTGGGGCGACTAGTACGGGGAGAAACTGGGTTACGTAGCTGCACCCCGGCTGGTGTGATGCGGCTTTTACAAGAATATGAGATTGCTTTGCAGGGAAAACAGGCAGTAGTGGTAGGGCGCAGTATTTTGGTGGGTAAACCGATGGCGCTGATGCTATTAGAAGCTGATGCCACAGTCACGATCGCTCACTCGCGATCGCATGACCTCAAAACCATCACCCAAAATGCTGATATTCTAATTGCAGCAGTAGGTCGTCCCGGATTGATCTCTGCTGATATGGTGAAACCGGGCGCTGTTGTGGTAGATGTGGGGATGAATCGCGTCACTGATGCTAATGGCAAAAGTCGTCTCATTGGCGATGTCCATTTGGAATCAACCGCTGATGTCGCAGGATTTATCACCCCAGTTCCTGGTGGTGTTGGCCCGATGACTGTTGCCATATTGTTGGCAAATACATTTGCTAGCTATTCTAGAGCGGCAAAAGAAGAAAGAGTAGTGAAGAGTTAAAAGTTATTCTTAATAACTCTTAACTTCTAAATCCCGCACAGACAAGGGTTAATCGCGTCTTTGCTCCTAACTCTTCATTTTTTTCAGTCCCCCTGCACCTTAAAATTGTGACGTATAAGGCAAAAATCGCAAAATGTCAGGAATTAAAGAATGGTAGCAACTGATAACGTCCAAAAGACACCACCAGAAGAAGCCACATTTAACTTAGCAGCTTATTTAAAAGAGCGACAAAAGCTTTGTGATAATGCTTTGGATCGGTCTATCTCGGTCATTTATCCAGAGAAGATTTATGAGGCGATGCGCTACTCATTATTAGCTGGAGGTAAGCGTGTACGTCCCATTCTTTGTCTTGCTACCTGTGAAATGATGGGTGGAACCATTGACATGGCCATGCCAACAGCTTGTGCTGTGGAGATGATCCACACAATGTCGTTGATACATGACGACCTGCCAGCGATGGATAATGACGATTACCGTCGGGGAAAGCTGACGAATCATAAAGTCTATGGTGAAGATGTAGCAATTTTGGCTGGGGATGGCTTGTTGGCTCTTGCTTTTGAGTCTGTTGCTATTGAAACCCCTCAAAGCGTTAAAAGAGAAGTAGTCTTGCAGGTTATTGCCCGTCTTGGTCGAGCCTTGGGGGCAGGTGGTTTGGTCGGCGGTCAAGTTGTCGATTTAGAGTCGGAAGGTAAATCTGATATTTCCTTAGAAACCCTAAATTTTATTCATAAACACAAAACAGCCGCCCTTTTGGAAGCTTGCGTAGTTTGTGGCGGGCTGATTGCTAATGCATCACCTGAAGATGTGCAGCGGCTAACCCGTTATGCTCAAAATATTGGGCTAGCATTCCAAATCATCGATGATATTTTGGATATCACTTCTACTCAAGAGCAATTAGGTAAAACAGCTGGCAAAGACCAAAAAGCTCAGAAAGTTACCTATCCCAGCCTTTGGGGACTTGAGGAATCGCGATCAATTGCCCAAGAGCTAGTTAAAGAAGCTTGTGTGGAATTAGAACCATTTGGAGACAGAGCTAAACCACTCCAAGCGATCGCTCATTTTATTATCAGCCGTAATAACTAGTAACGCTTTGGGTAATTCGTAATTCGTAATTCCTATACCGCAAGCGTTTCATTGATTGGGAATGGGTAGTTTATTTACACCATACTGTACTACTACTGCCCAACGAAATTAAAAATTCACTGATTCAAAATTACAAAAGCTTATCAAATAAGCTTTTAGGTTATTTTGAATCGCTGGTCTTTTTCTAACCTGATAAATTAATTTAGGAATTTTGGGTTGAATCTAAATGTTTCCTCAACCAACAACTGCTGCTAATATTTACTAACCTAACCAAAATAACATGCAGGACATAGGCAACATTTTAGACAACCGGGTACTGCTGGTTGCTCTGGTAGCTTGTTTAATTGCTCAAGCATTAAAGCTCGTAGTTGAGATCGTCAAACATCGCAAATTGAATGTGCGTGTATTGGTGACAACCGGAGGTATGCCCAGTGCCCATTCGGCTCTGGTTACGGCTCTAGCCGCTGGTGTAGGGCAAACACTGGGTTGGGCATCTCCTGATTTTGCCGTTGCGATCGTTTTTGCCATCATTGTCATGTATGATGCAGCCGGAGTTCGCCAAGCAGCTGGTAAGCAAGCTCGTATTCTTAATCAAATGATTGATGAATTATTCCATGAAAAACCAGACTTTAGCCAAGACCGTCTGAAAGAATTACTCGGACATACACCAGTCCAAGTAATCGCTGGATCGGCTTTGGGTATAACCATCTATTGGTTAGCTAGGTCTGCTTATTAAACTAGAGCAATAAATCTTTGTTTGAGGGGCTATTGATAATTAATAACTGGTAATTTGTCAATCAATTTTGGATTTTGGATTTTAAATTTACCCTGTGAATAAATTTAGGGAATTAAGGATGAAAGGATTTGTTCCAAATAACTTGCTTCACGCAAAGCGAGTATAAATATATTCGCTGAAAACCCTTTGAAATTTTAAATTTAAAATCACAAATTAGGTCAATTGACAAATTACCACTCTGGTATGTCGCATCAGGATACCAGTGAACTTAAGATCGCTAAAACCGCACAGTCGAGCGCAGCAGAATCACTTTACGACTATCTACTAGGCTGGCAACGAAACCGCCATTGTTTAGCTTTTGCAATGTATTATACGCTTCAGTTTGGTTAGTGGTATGAACTGCTAGCAAGTAAGGGCGTTGTCCATAAGAAACAAAACCGACGTTACCTCCGACCAATTGCTGCACACTATTTACGAGTTCTGGACGGTTGTAATAATCTACCAATACTGCATAACCTTCTCCTAATGCTTGAGGATTATAGCTGACTGTCTGCTGAGGTGGTTTGGGCTGTGACTGTGGCTGCACATCTGCCGTTGTCGTTGGTCGAGTGGTAATTATGGCAGACAAGCCAACAATATTGCTGACATATCTTGCCCAACGATTGGCGTCGTCAATTTTGTTAAAGCCCCCAACTCGCGTCACAGTTTCGTTGAGATATTTGCAGGTGATAGTTTTCAGTTCAGGTGGTAAGGCGCTACGTAACTGCTTTTGATTATTTGTTGTGGGACTGACTACTAATAAAAGATACTCACCCGCATTTGGTGGTTGACAAGAGGGAATGGTTTTTTGAGCAAGTACAGAACTCATGCCACCAATCAACCCTACAATCGCTAATCCTAAAACACTTGGGAAATTCTGAAATCTATGCACAAAAGTTAGATTATGTAAATTAAGGTGTCTTAGAAGATTTTATAAGAAAAAAGCTGAAAACCTAGCTACTTCAGTATGGTGATGAAATATATGTCAAAAAATATATTTTGTTACTCAAAAATAAAATTAGGGAGTGGGGAAGAGGCAGAGGGGCAGAAGAGCAGAGGAGACAAGGGGACAAAGGGGAATTATTCAACAAGTCTCTCCCTTGTCTCCCCTATCTTCCTTGTCTTTTCTCCATACCCAATGTCTAATGCGCTATGCCTAAGATACGGTAGTAAGCGATGCTAAAGCATCTGGTATTGCCTCAGAAGGAGCCTGGAATTCTCCAGTAATTACGTACTCTAAACGCAGTTTTAACCAAGTAATAAATTGAGGATTTGTAGAAATAATTGCTACTGCTGGTTGGGGACACTTCGCTTTTAGCTCTTTAAACTGCGGTGCTTCCAAGAAAGCTGGTTGCTCAACTAACCAAAAATCTATTTGTTTTTCTTGTTCGTGGTAGTTACGAGTGCGTTCTTTGAGAACTTCGTGTATCGGTTCTTCTTCGAGAAGAAAGCGTTGACTTGCCAAAACGTAATGGTATGTTTGCATTTTCATCCTTTGGTTGCTATGTGAATAATTTCAGGGGACAGTAACTCTGTACCCTGACAAAACTAACTTTTCTGGGATTTCTTGAACCAAGAGCTGAACGGACAAGCACTTTTTTGGTTTTCAGATTTTATCTGTTTGCCACCAGATGTTAGCTTTTCCAAGAACAGATTATTGTCGAAGTAATGTTCTAAGGAAATAATCTTCAAGTCATCGGTAACTTTTGCAATGGTCATGCCGATAATTTCTATCGTCTCTCCAGTAGGTGCATGGTTTTTGTATTCTCCGTTAAAATGTCCCCAATGCCGCCATTTAAATGTTACATTCGGTGGCCCTGAGAAAACTTCCAGCACTTCCCAAGGAAATCCTTGAGGAAATGTTGTGTGGAAGACTTTTGCGGATGATTCAAAGCTTTCTTCTGAAGCCTTATAATGCTCTGAATCAGCCATAAATAAATTGTAAGTACCTTGGGCTGATAAATCTGCTGCGGTATACTCTACTCCGCCATTGGTACTGACGCGAAAGTTGTCATTTACAATAGATAACCACTCTTGCGGGTTAGCTTTGAAAGATACCTCCATCTCAAAGGTTCTCACCAAGTTTTGCACGATCGCTTCCAGTGTTCCTTCAAGATGATTATAGATACTTTCTTTAGCAAGATTCTCTTTGGAACGGGAATAATCAGGCGGTGTCTGATAGCGCCACTCGACATCAGTGCTTTCTGCTATCACCCGATCGCGATCCTGTACCCAAAGTGGCAGGTTGTTAGATTGTGTTGCGCTCATAGAAGTTTTTGCTGAAGATTCGATCCCAATTTCTAGATTTCGCAGTGACAACCCCTCTTTTTATATAGGGAGCAGGGAAGGCAGGGGGAGCAGGGGAGAAATCAATTCAAAATTCAAAATTCAAAATTCAAAATTCAAAATTCAAACATTGTAGAACTTCTGCCTCCTGTCTCGTCTTTCCCAATGCCCTATTCCCCATTCCCTCTTATAGCTTGCTTCATCTCGCGGACTGCCCTTTCTATACCTACTAATGCTGCCCGACTGATAATGGTATGACCAATGTTTAGTTCTTCCATGCCTGGAAGCGCAGCCACCGGATAGACGTTCCAGTAGGTGAGTCCGTGACCAGCGTTAACTCGCAATCCGGCTTGAATCGCTTGTTCACACCCTTTGGCTAATATGGCTAATTCTCGCTGGCGATTTGTTTCATCTTTAGCCTCAGCATATTGTCCGGTGTGTAATTCAATAAACTGCGCCTGTGTCTTGACAGATGCTTCAATTTGTGCTGGTTCGGCATCGATAAATAAACTAACTGGAATGCTAGCGCTTTGCAATTTATCGACTATCTCACCTATTCTAGCAATTTGCCCGACAATATCTAGTCCGCCTTCTGTTGTGACTTCTTCGCGCTTTTCGGGGACTAAAGTCACGTAATCTGGTTTGATATCGAGAGCGATCGCCAGCATTTCATCTGTAGCGGCCATTTCTAAATTAAGATGCGATCGCACTGTTTGCCGCAATATTCGCACATCCCTGTCTTGGATATGCCGCCGATCTTCGCGCAAATGCACTGTAATTCCATCAGCACCCGCTAATTCTGCCAGCACCGCCGCCGCGACTGGATCTGGTTCCACCGTCCGCCGCGCTTGCCGGATAGTGGCGATGTGGTCAATATTAACGCCAAGTGTAGCCACCCCAAGTTTCTCCCAAATCCACAGTCCTCAGAACTTGATTTTACCGGAAATAGTGAAAGTTTTGCTTGAGATGCCTACGCTCAAAAGAAAACTGAGTTAGCAAAAGCTTATTCTTGGGCAAACTACTTTAAATAAGTAGCTGATTTCACAAGAGTTGATGAAGTATGAATACAGCAGTTGAGCCGATGGACAAGCTTTTGAACTATCAAATTAGCGAACAACTTTATGCAGGCTCTAGAACCGTAGTTTACCGTGCTATTCGAGAAGCCGATCGACTTCCGGTTGTGATTAAACTGCTTCAGCAAGAGTATCCTAACTTCAATGAACTGCTGCTGTTCCGTAATCAGTACACTATTGCTAAAAATCTTGACCTACCCGGTATTGTTCATCCCTACAGCTTGGAACCTTACCGCAACAGCTATGCTTTGGTGATGGAGGATTTTGGTGGTATTTCCCTCAGAGATTGGCTCAACAAAAAAATGGCGAGCAATCAATATACTTTGACAGAGTTCTTGGATATTGCGATCGCTCTAAGTAATATTCTTGAAGGACTATATCGCCATCGGGTTATCCACAAAGATATTAAGCCTGCCAACATCCTCATCAACCCGGAAACTAAGCAAGTCAAGTTAATTGACTTTAGTATTGCCTCTCTTTTACCTAGAGAAACCCGTGAAATTCATAATCCCAACGTCTTAGAAGGTACTCTCGCTTACCTTTCTCCAGAACAAACCGGACGGATGAATCGCGGAATTGACTATCGCAGTGATTACTATTCCCTTGGCGTTACCTTCTATGAATTGCTGGCTGGACATCTACCCTTTGAGTCTAACGATCCGATGGAGTTGGTTCACTGTCATATTGCAAAGCTTCCAAATCAATTCAAAATTCAAGTTGCGCTGGAAGCGCACCAAAGGTGCGACTCAAAATTCAAAAATGAAGAATTTATTCCCGAAGTTCTTTCTGCGATTGTGATGAAATTGATGGCGAAAAATGCTGAAGATCGCTATCAGAGTGCATTAGGGCTAAAATTTGATTTAGAAAAATGTTTGTCTCAATTGCAAGAAATTGGCAGGGTTAAATCCCTTCAATTAGGTGAGCGAGATATTTGCGATCGCTTTATCATCCCAGAAAAGCTCTACGGTCGCCAAGGCGAAGTTCAAAGTTTACTGGATGCCTTTGAAAGAGTCAGTCAGGGAAGCACTGAAATTATGTTGGTAGCGGGCTTCTCTGGCATTGGCAAAACTGCTGTGGTAAACGAAGTCCACAAGCCAATTGTACGACAACGGGGTTATTTCATTAAAGGTAAATTTGACCAATTTCAACGCGATATCCCTTTATCTGCCTTTGTGCAAGCCTTTCGAGACTTAATCAGGCAACTGCTGAGTGAAACAGACGCTCAATTCGAGCAATGGAAGTGCAAAATTCTCTCTGCTTTGGGTGACAACGGACAAGTGATGATTGAGATCATTCCAGAACTGGAAAGCATGATTGGTAAACAGCCACCCGTAACAGAACTTTCTGGAAGTGCGGCACAAAATCGCTTCAATTCGCTGTTTTTGAAATTTACTCAAGTCTTCACTGCATCAGAACATCCATTAGCGATCTTTATTGACGATCTGCAATGGGCAGATTCTGCTTCTTTAAAGTTAATGCACCTGTTAATGAGCAAAGCTGACATCGGCTATCTACTATTAATTGGGGCTTATCGAGATCATGAAGTCAACCCAATGCATCCACTGATGCTGGCTTTGGAAGAGATTCAGAAGTTGGGCGCTACAGCCAATACGATTACCTTAGCTCCTCTCGATCAAACGTCTGTCAATCATTTGGTTGCAGATACATTGAGTTGCTCCCTAGCATTAGCTACACCATTAACTGAGTTGGTATTGAGCAAAACTCAAGGTAATCCTTTCTTCAGCACCCAGTTTCTCAAAGCACTATATCAGGATCGACTAATTACATTTAACCCCCCTCAGTCCCCCCTTCGTAAGGGGGGAAGTCAAGGGGGGTGGGAATGTGATATTGCTCAAGTGCGATCGCTTGCCCTTACAGATAATGTAGTAGAGTTTATGGCAATTCAGCTTCAAAAATTGTCAATAGAAACTCAAGAGGTTTTAAAATTAGCGGCTTGTATAGGAAACTCTTTTGATTTAGCAACATTAGCGATCGTTTATGAACAGTCTGAGGCAACAACGGCAGATGGGTTATGGAAAGCACTCCAAGAAGGATTTATCATTCCTACCAGTGATGTTTACAAGTTTTATCAACAGCATTCATTGGTCAATAGCCACAATGACTATGGACAAATAACCATCAGCTACAAATTTATTCACGATCGCATTCAGCAAGCTGCCTATTCACTAATTCCTGACAATCAAAAGCAAGTTACTCACCTGCATATTGGGCGTTTGCTGCAACAAGCCATGACTGCAAATGAACGAGATGAGAAAATTTTTGCGATCGTCAACCACCTCAATCAAGGGGCCGCTTTGATTAGCGATCGGCAGGAGCAACAGGAACTAGTGCAGTTAAACTTGGCGGCTGGGCTTAAAGCCAAGAGTGCAACAGCTTACGCAGCAGCTTTAGACTATTTCAACACAGGTATTACTATGCTAACAGCTAACTGTTGGCACAGCCAATACAATCTCGCCCTGATCTTGTATGAAGGAGCAACAGAATCAGCTTACCTCTGCACCGATTTTGAACAGATGGAACAGTTAGCTGAGATAGCGGTAAATCATGCCCAATCTTGGCTGGATCGAGTAAATATCTACAGTATTAAAATCCAGGCTTGCATGGCACAACATCAACAGCTAGAAGCCTTGCAATTAGCACGAGAAATCCTCAAGCATCTGGGTGTACATTTGCCGGAACGACCCACCCCAGCAGACATCGAACAAGCACTGAAACACACCCAAACCTTGCTCAACGATAGGTCAATCGAATCTTTATTGGAATTACCGCAAATGGCCGCACCGGAGAAAAAAGCGGCAATGGTCATTTTATCCAGCATTATTTCTGCTGCCTATCAAGCTGCCCCTGACCTTTTGCCCCTGGTGATCTTTGCCGAGTTCGATTTATCAGTAAAATATGGTAATGCTCCAGAATCGACTCATGGCTATGTAATGTATGGGTTAATTTTGGTTGCCATATTGGGAGATATTGACGCAGGCTATCGGTTTGGGCAACTAGGGGCAAATCTCCTACAACGCATTCATACCCCCAAGCTAACCGCTAAAACCATTTTTGCTTTTAACTGCTTCCTCAGACATTGGCAAGAACCTGCAAAATATACCCTGGAAGGATATTTGCAAAGTTACTCCAGTGGGCTGGAAATCGGTGACATTGAGTATGTCGCTCTCAGTCTAATGTGTTATTGCTACACAGCTTACTGGAGTGGTCAGGAACTATCTTCCTTTAGACAAAGGATAGAAGCTCATCGCCAGGTTATTCAGCAATTGCGCCAAGATAGTTGTCTCCACACACAAAATATTTATCATCAGGTTGTAGTCAATCTGTTGGAGGTTGCGGCTGAACCTGAGCGGTTGCTTGGCGAATACTGCGATGAGAACGAAATAATTCAGCTTTTCCTCAAAACGAATCAGGGAGCAGGACTATATCAGGTTTATTTCAACAAACTGTTCCTCTCCTACCTGTTTCAACACTATGAACAAGCTCTGCAAAACGCCAAACTGGCAGAATCGTATTTGGGTGCAGTCACCGGACTAGTGCTGGTTCCGATCTTCTATTTCTACGATGCATTGGTTCGATTAGCAGTTTATTCAAATGCCAGTGAGACAGACCAAATCAGCATTCTACAAAGGGTGACAGCCCATCAAGAAAAACTTAGTATCTGGGCAGATCGTGCACCCAGCAATCAAGCTCACCGCCATGCTTTACTTGTCGCAGAAAAATGTCGAGTTTTGGGGGCGAAAGCAGAGGCAATTGAGTATTACGATCGCGCCATTACCAAAGCCAAAGAAAACGAATACCTCAACGAAGAAGCTCTCGCCAATGAACTTGCAGCCAAGTTTTATTTAGAGTGGGATAAAGAACGCATTGCTCAAGAGTATTTGATTAATGCTTACTATTGCTACACACGCTGGGGTGCTAAAGCCAAAGTCGATGACTTAGAACAGCGTTATCCACAACTCCTAGCTCCAATTTTACAACAGACGCGTTCACGAAGTGACTCTGAAAGAGTATCGCTACTCACACCCAATGACACAATCGCAAATATTGACAGCATTGCTACCTTCCACCCAAGCATTCATAAATCAGTAACATCTAGCAGCAACACATCAGTAATGCTAGATTTGGCAACAGTTTTAAAAGCCTCTCAGACTCTCTCCAGTGAAATTGAACTAGATAAATTACTTACGAAGTTGCTACAAGTAGTGATTGAAAATGCTGGAGCAGATAAGTGTGCGTTACTACTGCTTAAAGAAGACAGATTGCTAGTTGAGGCGATGGCTCAAGTTGGGCAACAATCAACGGTGTTACAGTCCATTTTTGTAGAAGATAGTGCAGACGTTCCCCATAGCCTAATTTACGCCGTTAAACGCAGCCTACAACCTACCGTTATCTTTGATACAACATTGCATACGGCGCTAATAGGCGATCCCTATATTATTCGTCAGCAACCCAAAAGCTTGCTGTGTACGCCGATTCTCTATCAAGGGAAATTCTTGGGGATTTTATATTTAGAAAACAATTTGATGACTGGGGCGTTTACTAGCGATCGCGTTGAAATTCTCAATCTATTATGTACTCAAGCTGCAATTTCCCTAGAAAACGCTAGGCTTTATCAGCAAGCACAAAATACTCTAGAAAACCTGGGACAGACGGAACAATTTTTGCGATTAATTATTGATAATATTCCACAATCTGTTTTCTGGAAAGACTGCAAGAGTGTTTATTTAGGCTGTAATCATAAATTTACGCAAACTTGGGGTCTAGGAATGCCAGAAGATGTTATTGGTAAAAAAGATTATGACCTTCGCTGGACTAAGGAGCAATCAGATTTTTTTGTAGCGCGCGATCGCCGCATCATTGAGTCTGGAGAAGCAGAACTCAATATTATTGAAACAGTGCAACAAGTAGATGGAAAACAAAAGTGGTCTAATACAAATAAAATTCCTCTAAAAGATAGAGAAGGAAACATTTTTGGCATCCTAACCACATCTGAAGATATCACTGAACGCCAACAAGCACAACAATTGTTACAGGAACAAAAACAACAGTTGGAGCAAGCATTGCAAGAACTCAAAACGATGCAATTGCAAGTGGTGCAAAATGAAAAAATGTCTGCCCTTGGTAATCTGGTAGCAGGTGTTGCTCATGAAATCAACAATCCTGTAGGCTTCATTGCTGGTAATATTGAACCTGCCAAAGATTATGTTAAAGATTTGTTTGGATTAATTAATCTTTATCAGCAAAATTTTCCCAATCCCGGTTTAGATATTCAAGATGAAATTGATGCCATCGACTTGAATTATTTACGCGAAGATTTGCCGAAATTACTAGATTCGATGAAATTGGGTGTTAACCGGATTCGTAGTATCAGTACCAGTTTGCGAACCTTTTCCAGAGCAGATAAGGATTATAAAGTTCCTTTTGATATTCACGAAGGGATTGATAGTACTATTCTGATTCTCAGACACCGTTTAAAAGCTAATGAAAACCGTCCAGCAATTGAAGTGGTGAAGAATTATGGCAAACTACCCCTAGTGGAATGCTTTGCGGGACAACTTAATCAAGTGTTTATGAACTTGTTAGCCAATGCCATTGATGCGCTTGAACAATACAATACAGAACGCAGTTTGGAAGCGATTCTTGCCAACCCCAATTGCATCACTATTCAAACTCGTGTAGTAGATTCAGGTCAAAATGTTTTGATTAAGATTGCTGATAATGGCGTGGGGATGTCACCAGAGGTTAAACAAAAAGTGTTTGACCATTTGTTCACCACCAAGGCTGTAGGAAAAGGCACTGGATTAGGATTAGCGATCGCTCGTCAAATTGTGGTAGAAGCACATGGTGGTTCGCTCTCTTGTACTTCCGAACTTGGAAAAGGTACAGAGTTTGTCATTCAAATCTCTGCTCAACAACAATAATTAGTGTTGAGTTCTGAGTTATAAGTGCTGAGTAATTTCCACTTTACTCGGCACTTTTCATTTTTGCTTTTTAAATTGTAGTTTGGAGGAAAGCGACGATGATGCTTAAATTGCGGAAAATCTGGTCGAAAATTAATCTCCGATGGAATGCCCAAAGCAACAAAAAATACTACTCATTTAAATGGCGATCGCGAAAGTTTATATTATTATCAATTGTGATAATTCTGTCTATTAGCATTAGTGCCACAGCTATCACTAGTTACAAGATTGTTAAGGGATTGCTACTCACTAGTCTCAAAGAACAAGTACTGTTAAAAACACGGCGAGGTCAAGACGATATAGATAACTGGTTAGCCATTCGGAAAACAGAAATTAAAACTTTGGCAAATTCTACTGTGGTGCGATCGCTCGATTGGCCTGTAATGGAACCTTACTTGCAATCTGAGTTGAAGCGGCTGCAAACGTTTTTGCTCATGGGGTTGGTAACACCGGATGCTGCATTAATTAATACTCACCACGATCATCTCAATGTTAAAGACCGAGAATTTTTTCAGCGGAGTATAGCGGGTGAAACAGTAGCAACCGATCCAATTATTGGACGCACAACTAAACAGTTACAGATTCAGATTAGTTCGCCGATTCCTGCTGAAACAGGCATAAAGGCAGCAGGTGTTTTAATGGGAGGAATTCCAATTAACCGAGTCGTTGAGGCGATCGGCAATTTACATCAAGGTAAAGTCAGCTATGCCTTTGCGCTGAATTCTCAAGGAGTTCCCATCGCCCATCCCAACAAAGAACTAATTGGTACACCCGAAAAAGCTGCCAAAAGTTTTCTGAACTCGCGCAATCCCAGATTAGCTGAAATTAGCCAAAAAATGGTAGCTAAACGCACAAATATTGAATTGATTCAACTGGATGGTAAATGGAGCTATATTGCTTACACTCCTCTGAGAGAAGCAAATTGGTCAGTAGCGTTAATTGTGCCAAAAGAAAATATTGAATCGCCATTACACGCATTGAACCTGTTGACTACAGTTTTAGGAGGATTGCTATTAATTGGGTTGATTAGTGGATGGCGACAGGTGCAACTATACGAACAGATTCGCGATCGCGCCTTGATTGCTAGCAAGCAAGCGCAACAACTCAGCAAAACCTTAAAAGAATTGCAAAATACTCAAGCTCAACTCATCCACACCGAAAAGATGTCTAGTCTGGGACAATTAGTGGCTGGAGTGGCACATGAAATCAATAATCCCGCCAATTTTATCCATGCCAATCTCAACCATGCCAGCGTTTACAGCCAAGATATTCTCGATTTACTCAGGCTTTATCAACAAACCTACCCAAATCCTACCCCCGAAATTAGCGATCGCATTCAAGACCTTGATATTGAGTTTCTAGCAGAAGATTTACCCAAATTAATGGCATCAATGCAAGTGGGAACCAAACGCATTCGTGAAATTGTGCTGTCGCTGCGTAATTTCTCGCGCCTCGATGAAGCAGATATGAAATTTGTAGATATTCACGAAGGATTAGATAACACTCTGATGATTTTGAACCGTCGCCTTACAGCCACGCCCAATCTACCAGAAATTCAGATCGTTAAGCAATACAGCAATCTACCGCTAGTAGAATGCTACGCAGGGCAACTCAATCAAGTGTTTATGAATGTTCTCGTGAATGCAATCGATGCACTAGAAGAAGCCAGCCAAAAACGAAGTTTTGAGGAGCTTAAAACTAACCCCAATCAAATTAAGCTCCAAACCCAAATTGACAAATCAAGTCATTGCGCGATCGTTCAGATTTACGACAATGGTATTGGGATGTCAGAGAATGTCAAGCAACGGGTATTTGACCACATGTTTACTACTAAACCTGTGGGTAAAGGAATCGGATTAGGAATGGCGATCGCCTATCAAATTGTTGTAGATAAACATCGAGGGACTATTGAAGTTGATTCAACTCCAGGATATGGAACAGAGTTTACCATCCGTATTCCTTTAACAAGTAAGAATTAAAAATTGCTGACAAAATTGAAACAATCAAAGATTATATCAATGAATTATTTTGGTTAATTTATACACTAATGGTCATAGGCGATATACTTTAAGAAAGTTGATTTGTAAATTTTATCTGCTATATACAATTACTACTACATCAACTCTTTGAGGTGATATGCTTTTAAAACTGCAACAAATTGTTGTTAAACCTGGTCAACAAATGTTACTCCAAGATATTAGTTGGCAGCAGTTAGAAGATATTTTAGAAGAAATGGGAGAAAGACGTGCAGCACGTATTTCTTATAGCGATGGTTGGTTAGAAATTATGGTTCCGCTATCAGAACACGAAAAAGATAAAGAATATATTGGGGAATTAGTGAGAGGTTTATTAGACAAACTCAAAATTGATTTTGAGCCTTTTGGTTCCACAACACTTAAAAATGAGCGAATGCGACAAGCAGTAGAACCAGATACAAGTTTTTATATTCAAAATCAAGCTGCTATAATTGGCAAAAATCGTATTGATTTAAATATAGACCCACCACCAGATTTAGCAATCGAAATTGATATTACTTCTCGCACTCGATTTCAAAATTATGAAATTTTGGAGTTCCTGAACTTTGGCGACATACACAACAAGGTTTAGAAATTTTATTGCTAAAAGAAGGGAAATATATAAAATCTGAATCTAGTCCTTATTTTCCTGGTATCCCAATTGTTGAATTAGTCAATGAATATGTTCAGCAGTGTTTAACAATTGGCAGAAGTCAAGCTATGCGTAATTTTAGAGATTGGGTAAAGAATAATTTATGATAAAAATCTAAGGCTTTCTGAGAAAGGCGATCGCTCATGACTACCGAAAACAATCCAAGAGCCATTATAGACTGGGAACACCCCACACCACCTACAGATTTAATTTTTGATGATGGTGAACCCTTAGAATCAAATCGCCACCGTATTGCCATGAATGTGTTGATTCGGTCATTGCAACAAGCTTGGATCGATCGGAATGATTTCTTCGCCGGGGGCAATATGTTTATTTATTACAGCAGCGCCCAAGTACGTAACCAGGATTTCCGCGGCCCCGATTTCTTTGCTGTCTTGAATGTGGACGGGACTAATTCTCGTCAAGGTTGGGTAGTATGGGAAGAAAACGGTCGTTATCCTGATGTGATTGTAGAATTAATGTCACCATCTACAGCCAAAATAGATAAAATTGTTAAGAAAGACCTTTACGAACAAACTTTTCATACTTCAGATTATTTTGTCTATGACCCCTTTGACCCGACTTCTTTGCAAGGGTGGCATTTAGATCGTAATCAGCAATATCAATCTTTGACACCGAATGAGCGTGGTTGGTTGTGGTGTCAAAAATTAGGTTTATGGTTGGGAACGTATGAAGGAACAATAGACAGAGAAACGGCGGTATGGTTGCGGTTTTACGATGTAGCTGGTAATTTAGTTTTGTTACCAGACGAGGCTGCTGCTGCACAAGCACAAGCCGCAGTCACCCAGGCGGAAATTGCTATTGCACAAGCACAAGCCGCAGTTGCACAAGCCGAAGCTGCTGGTGTACGAGAAGAAGCCGCAGCTGCAAAAGCGGCTCGTTTAGCAGCTAGATTGAGAGAATTGGGTGAAAATTCAGATATTTTGTGAGGGATTTTAGCAAAGAAGCTATTTCGCAATACCTAGATCCCTGACTTCTTTGAAAAGTCGGGGATCTAAATTTTCACAAATAATTTAGGAATGGTATATTTTTTTTAAATATAAATTAAAAACTAGATGCGATCGCTATTTCCAAATCTCACAACAAATAAGTGCGATCGCTATTTTGAAATATCAGAATGAGTAAGTGCGATCGCTATTAATTGCTACAAAACTAAGGTTGAATAGGCACAAATTGATATTTATCCTTGCCAGATATTTGTTGAACTTTAACTAAGAAGATTTCATTGTTTATGCGATCGCCTGATGGTAAAAACTGAATCTTTCCCGTTGCACCATCGATTGAAAAACTCGAACTATGCAATACCTTTTGCAATTCATCGCGTCTGTTGGTTCGTTGTAAACCTGCGATGATCGCCAAAGTTGCATCATAAGCCGTAGCTGTTCGCCAATTGACAGTTGCACCCCAAACTTTTTGGGCTTTTTGCGGAAAGATGTTATTAGGAAAAGCTGCGGGATACCAAGGTGCAGAGATTATCAGTCCGTTGATACCTCTGCCATTCTTTAAGGTTTCGTCAGTGAAAAGTGTAGGACTACCAAATACAGTCAACTGCCCTTGATTAGATTCTGCCACCGCTAGACCTTGTTTTATTTTGTCTATATAAAGACCTAACACCAAAGCATTAGCACCACTACTTACAGCTTGAGAAATGACAACACTAGGGTTAAAGTCACGGGCAGAAATATCACACTCTGTAGAATTGATCTGACTGCCAGCAGCCTTTATCGCTTTAACAAACTCACTTTTAAACGACTGATTATCTATCCCTTGGTAATCAACACAGATAAGAAAATTGGTTTTCCCCGCTATTTTAATAGCGTAATAAGAGACGCTATCTGCTATAGATTTAACACTAGGAGCAGTGCGGAAGATATAATTGCCAACACTAGTAAGATTTTGGGCAAAACTGGTGGGAGAGATCATCACTAACCCGTCTCTTTGATAGACTGGGGCTGCCGAGAGAGAAGCATTACTAGAATTATGTCCCACGACAGCTAAGATGTTGGTATCTTTGCCAAACCGAGTGGCAAGCTGTGCAGATTCACTTGGATCATTATCATCATTAGCAATCGCGACTTCTAAAGCTTTGCCATTGATACCACCACTGTTATTCACCTCATCTTGAGCTTGAGCCACACCGCGTAGGATCTCCTTTGCTACGTTTGGATTTGTACCAATGGGTATGCTCACGGCAATTTTGAGTTTATCTTCTTTCTGACGAGCCTTAGCGTTGTTCAAGTAAATTAATGCTTCTGGGTCTGTGCGGTTAGCTTTGCGATATGAATTTAACTTATCAATAGCAACCTGACACTTACCCTCGAAAAATGCATTAACTCCAGCTTCTTTATCTGAGTTTGTATCTTTTTTTAATAAAATTTCTTCACCCAAGCTAATTCTGTCATTCAAATTATACGCATCTTTAGTACATAAATTTATTGGAGTCTGAACTATCGGTTGAGGCGTATTTGGGGTTTTGCGCGGTAAAAAGTAGACTAAAATACCACCAAGAAATACTCCAATTATGCTGGTTCCCACATATTGTAGAAAATTGCTATTTCGGAGACGTGAAGGTGGAAAAACTACTGGAGATGTGATAAGTGGCTGTTCGACAATTATCGGAGCTTCGATTAGAGCTATATCTTCATCTCTGAGTCCCAATGCTTGCTGAAGACGTTTCAAATTAGTGCGAGTTTTATCACTGGGAGGAAACCCAAGTTTAATCTCATTGCGGAACGCCTGTTCATATCGCTGCAATTTTTTCTTGTAGACTTCCACAGGTTCTAAAACCTTAGTTTCAATTGCAGCAGCCTCCTCAGATGTTAGTTCCAGTTCCTCTTGTAGTCCTTCCAATGCAGCGCGACCCGTAAAAGAAATCTCACCGTTACCACTCTCTACCCAATACTCAACTTCTCGACGATATTTGAGCTTAGGATCATCTATAGGTGCTTTAGCAATATTGATTTTATAGCCTTCTTTGATGGCATATATCTCCGGTTTCATTGCAGGAGTAGCTTCTTGTACTGCTTTAGTGGCATATTCATGCAATTCATCAACGGAAATCAAACCATCTTCATTCTTATCTGCTGCACCAGTTTCCAGACCCTCAACTATGTAGCGGGTGTAGGTCGAAGTATCTGAACCTTGCTGTTCAAAAGAATACTGGGTGGAAGTTGAAGATGTTAGAATAGCTCGCCCTTCTCCGCCCAATTGGTTTTTGATATCCACAAAACCATCATCTCTTGCTAGCATACCCTCGGCAAACGCACCACTAAAGCAACAATCAAGAATGACTACCTCACGTTTGCAACGGCTATTATTCATGACTTCATGTACAAAACTAGCTGCTACTGTTGTTGCCTTAACTAATACTCCTTTGTCAGTTTTGCGGGTATTACGAGCTGCAAAGTAAAGCTTACCACTCTCATCTTTAATTCCATGTCCAGAGAAAAACAGCAGTAAGAGGTCATCTTTTTGACGACCATCAAACAAGGTTTCGATAGCTACCGCCATCTCATGCTGTTGAGGATTTAGTAGCAGTGTTACGTCATCAAAACCACCAATCTTTGAGTGCAACAAAACTCGCTGCATGGCTTCGACATCTTTTATTGTTGCTGGTAATGGACTAAGACCAGGCTCATACTCACTGACTCCTATTAGAAGTGCTACTTTCGCCATCTTGTTATTTTTCCTTACTGCTGGAATTTCTTAGTTACCTGCGATAAACTTTTGAGCTTGTTCGATGGCAGCGTTTAACTCTTCCTGACTGCTAGCTTTCACCTTCAGTTTCTTACCATTAGCCTCAACTTCCAATTCAATGGTTTTGTTGCCCAAGCGATCGCCTAAAAATCCCAGTAATTTCTTAAAATTGGCAAGACTCACCTCTGTCTGCAACACCCCCACTAGAAAACCACCAACAGATTTGGCTCCTTGAGGTATTTCTGTAGCTGCTACTAGTTCAGCACTTTCAACATCTAAGTCTTTGATTTCTCGCAGCAGATTCCGTGCTTCTCGTTCTTGCTCCTCTGCATCTAAATCTGGATTAGAAAGAGCGATCGTCAGTTTGACGTTAGATTCAGAACTCATTTTGTGCCCTTTTAGGTTTTTCAGCAGTTGATGGTCAATGGTATTTCTGTAGTATATCGATTGACATCACTTCTTCTATGTAAATTTCCTGAAACTTTTTCAAGATTTTTCCAAAAACTCATAAAATTCAGGCAAAAATCTGGTATAAATACAGAACATCCCTCTTCAATAGCTTCCAAACTTAGAGGCAATCAACAGTATTTCATCTGACAAGTTGTTTCGATACAGCAGTTTGTTCTACACGCTTGCGATCGCAAAGTAAGTTAGTGAGTTTGTCCTTGCAAATTCTTTAGAAGCGATCGCTAGATCGAACTATTACAGAACAGCATAAATTCAGCGACCATCTCAAATAGCCAGACAAGGGGCTGAAGCCCCTTGTTAAAGGTAGGCAAACTTGCGCCACAGTTGTCAGGTTAACTAAAACAAGTCCAAATCTGTCACAGCACCAATACTGCTAGAAGACACCAATTTGGCATATTTTGCCAACACGCCTTTAATGTAACGCGGAGCCGGAGGTTGCCAGTTGGCACGACGACGAGCCAATTCTTCTTCGGATACGTTCAACTGCAATAAACGAGCGGGTGCATCAATAGTAATACTATCGCCTTCTTCTACAAGCGCGATCGCACCACCAACTGCTGCTTCTGGAGCAACATGACCAACCACCATACCGTAAGTCCCGCCAGAAAAACGTCCATCGGTAATTAATCCTACAGCATCACCCAAACCAGCCCCGATAATTGCCGAAGTGGGAGCCAACATTTCTCGCATTCCAGGGCCGCCTTTGGGCCCTTCGTAGCGGATGACTAGAATATCACCAGCTTGAATCTTACCAGCCAAAATTGCATCTAAAGAGGCTTCTTCTGATTCAAATACTCGTGCAGGCCCGGTAATGATTGGTTTTTTCACCCCGGTAATTTTGGCGACAGCCCCTTCTGTTGCCAAATTACCTCTGAGGATGGCTAAATGTCCTTGAGGATACATAGGGTTATCCCAAGTCCGAATCACATCTTGATTGGCAGATGGTTCTTCTGGGATGTCTGCTAATATCTCTGCAATGGTTTGACCGCTGATGGTGAGGCTATCACCGTGTAATAAATCATGCACAAGTAACATCTTCATTACTTGCGGAATGCCACCAGCTTTGTGCAAATCTGTAGCGACATATTTACCACTTGGTTTTAGATCGCACAAAACGGGAACGCGAGCGCGGATAGTTTCAAAGTCGTCTATAGTTAAATCTACCTCAGCGGCGCGAGCGATCGCTAAAAAGTGCAGTACTGCATTGGTCGAACCACCCACCGCCATAATCACAGAAATAGCATTCTCTATAGATTTGCGGGTGATAATTTGCCGGGGTAATATTTGTTTGCGAATCGCTTCGACTAACACATAAGCTGATTTTTCGGTGCTGTCGGCTTTTTCGGCATCTTCGGCTGCCATTGTCGAAGAATAGGGTAAACTCATTCCCAGCGCTTCAAATGCTGAAGACATGGTGTTAGCTGTGAACATTCCCCCACAGGAACCAGCACCAGGACAAGCTCGACCTTCAACTTCTAATAATTCCTTTTCGTCAATTTTTCCAGCACTGTATTGACCAACAGCTTCAAAAGAACTGACAACAGTTAAATCGCGTCCATTATAGTGACCGGGTTTAATTGTACCACCGTAAACGAATATTGCAGGGATATTCATCCGAGCGATCGCTAGCATTGCCCCTGGCATATTTTTATCACAACCGCCAATGGCTAGTACACCATCCATACTTTGTCCGGTACAGGCGGTTTCAATGGAATCGGCAATCACTTCCCGCGATACTAAGGAATATTTCATCCCTTCAGTTCCCATCGAAATCCCATCGCTAATGGTAATCGTACCGAATACTTGCGGCATTGCTCCGGCGGTTTTAATCCCCACCTCTGCCCTTTGTGCCAGTTGATTTATCCCCATATTACAGGGAGTGATCGTACTGTAGCCGTTGGCAATGCCCACAATAGCTTTATTGAAATCTTCATCTTTAAAACCAACTGCACGCAGCATAGCTCGATTAGGCGATCGCTGCACTCCTTGCGTTACAACTTGGCTTCTCAAATTCTCCGACATCTTTTTTCCTTCCGTGCCATCATCGCAACTGTTGCGATTGTATTACCTGATGATTTTCTCATGCCTGGGCGGTGCGATCGAATATGAGTAATTCTCTATCAGGACTTACGCAACTGGCACAGCGCGATCACTAATTAATAGTATTTATGTAC
>NZ_JAVRCK010000044.1:0-70422 GCF_034530815.1 Nostoc sp. DedSLP03 | reverse complement strand
GACTCTATTACATCCCTACCTCACTTTAAAAGATGTTGGTAATGACAAGGCTTTACAAGGGGGGATTAAAGGGGGTAATTTGACTACAAAAGTTTTTAAGATATCTGTATATTAAACCTATGTTGTTGCTTTCTTCACGCAGCGCGTATCCTTACCAGCCTCTTTACAGTCTTCAAAAACGATTTTTTTATTAACAATCTCTTGCTTTGCATTAAATACCTTTTGCTTTACTGCTTCCGGTATGATTGCTCCGAATTTTCCTAAAAATAAGATATCTGTTCTTTCTAAACCAATTGTATATATTTGTCCTTTGATTTGTTTTTGTTTGGCTAATTCTGCTATATAAGCTATAGCTAAATCTAAACGTTTGACAGCACTGGTCAAAACAGCTTTTGGTGCAACATCTAATTGATCCTTGGTGTTACCAAAAGCATATACTCCTTTTTCACCTGCTGTTTGTAAAACTGCGGCTGAAGCATTATCTAACCATTGATAGATGACATCAGCACCAGAAGAAATTATTGCCAGAGTCGCTTCTTTAGCTTTGGCAACATCATTCCAATCACCCGTAAAAGTAGAGGTAATTTGGATATTTGGTTTAACAGACTTTGCTCCTAATTCAAATCCCCGCAGTTCTCCCTCAGTAGCGGGAAACTTCTCTCCGGCAATATAAGCTAGTTTATTAGATTTAGTCACAGAAGCACCGATAATGCCGCACAAATAACTAGCTTGTAAGTGATCTATTCGTAAAGAAGCAATATTCTCAGCTTTGAGATTACCATTTACTCCCACAAAAAATGTGTTGGGGAACTGTGAAGCGACTTGTTCAATTGCGGCATCAAATTGTCCGCCATGCGCAAAGATCGGATTGTAGCCTTTACGAGCAAAATCTGTTAATACTTCTGTTTGATCTGCTTGTGCTACTTTTTCGACATAAGCGGTTTCTGCACTCAGCTTTTGTTTTGCTAGATTGATTCCCTCATAACCAGATTGATTCCAGCCTTTATCGGTAATCACTCCAGGGAGAGCGATCGCTATTTTAAATCCTTCAGCACCATTCGTTGTTGTCGCTGTTGGTGTCGTCTGATTATTGCAAGCTTGCAGCAGTAAGCTGGTACCAAACCCTGCTGAACCTAGCAAGATAAATTCACGCCGACTAAAGTTTGTTGTCATACCTCGCCTTCAGATAGCTATTTGAGTTATTTCAACACTCTAAAGTCGTAGGTGGTACTTTGGAAACAATTTCTGTGGGATTTCTTTAAGACGCGATAAATCGCCGTCTCTACAATAATTAGTTTTTTGTAAAAACGGCGATTCATTGCGCTTCTTACCTTATCCTGCATTTTCATCAGATGCTTGTTCTGCAACATTTTTCAAGCGGCTCGATCTGATTTTGCGGATGCGATCGCTACTGCGAACACCACCCGCCATTTCATATTCGCGGCTGTCTTTGCCGTACTTGATAGCAACCACCATCAACATCTTCTCAGAAAGCTGACTCAAGTTTTTTTCCATCTGATCAATTTCAGTTTTAGAAGAGTCAACCACAGATAAAGCAGTATTATAAACATCAATTTTGTTACGTAACTGCTCAATTGACTCAATCAGTTTTTCCAAACTATAATCTTCATCAAATTTAATGTTTGGAACAATCGATTTTAGTCCAGAGGATCTCAACTGAGCTTTTTCTAAAATACGGGATGTGCGTTTTTGGCGTGACATAATTTTATCCTTTTAAAGATATCTATCAAGCTAGCTTGCCTCAGTTAATTCGCATTTTGGTTCAGCAAAACTCGCAATTTTTCTCATAAGATTTTCTACTTATAGCAGTGATATTTCGGAATTTCATTATTAAATGCTGGTATTTATGGAGATAATTTTTTCAGCTTCATAAAAGCTTTAATATAGACCACTCCAGCCGCGAGTTAGATTGCTTTCGTCACGAGTTAGACCACTCCAGCCGCGAGTTAGATTGCTTCCGTCACGAGTTAGACCACTCCAGCCGCGAGTTAGATTGCTTTCGTCACAAGTTAGACCACTCCAGCCGTGAGTTAGACTGCTTCCGCCGCGAGTTAGACTGCTTTAGGTGCAATGTGCGTAGATGCAAAGCGATATGTTGCTAGATATCGCTGTGTAGGCAAGCCTTACTTAGGCGATCGCCATCACTAACTTTCAAAATCACTCAAGATTTCTATGGTAGTGTGGACTCGGTTCAGCAAAATAAGAATACTTCATGCGCCGAGACTCGATATTTTACAAACTATTTCAACAATCTCCCACGTTATTATTTGAATTATTGACCAATCCGCCAACAAATGCTAATGCCTATCGATTTGACTCAGTAGCAGTTAAAGAACCCAAATTTGAAATTGACGGCGTATTCCTCCCACCAGAAAATGCAGGTGCAGGAGTAGTGTATTTTTGTGAAGTCCAATTCCAAAAAGATGAACTGCTTTACGAAAGAGTATTTGCTGAGTCCTCACTATATTTTTATCGCAACCGTGAGAGATTTAGCGATTGGCAAGTAGTCATAATTTACCCATCTCGCAGTCTGGAACAAAGCCAGATTCATCCCCATCGCTCATTGCTCAATGGCGGACAAGTGCATCGAATATATTTAGATGAATTAGGGGATATTCGTACTTTACCTTTATGGGTAGCGCTGATGGTATTAACGACAGTTAACGAAGAACAAGCACCAGAACAAGCCAGATATTTATTAACTAGAACTCGGCAAGAAGTATCATCACCCACAATTCACGCCATAATAGAGATGATTACGACAATTATGGTGTACAAGTTTGAGCAATTAAGTAGAAGGGAGGTAGAGTCGATGCTGGGAATCACACTCAAGGAAACGCGAGTTTATCGGGAAATTAAGGAAGAAGGGCGCGAGGAAGCAACAGTGAATCTAGTTATGCGACAGCTAAAAAAGCGATTTGGCGAACTGACTTCAGAAATACGTTCTGCCATCACTGGTTTACCTTTACCTGTTCTGGAAGACTTGAGTGAAGCATTGTTAGATTTTACCAGTGTGGCTGATTTACAGTCGTGGTTAGCAGAGCGATAAGCTCGCTCTTCTGTAGATGCTGCTAAGATAGAAGCGATCGCATTGCTTAACTTTTAGGTAGTCGCTTACATATAGTTTAACGATGAGCAACTGCAATGCCGAAAAGTAATATCATGAACACCGCCAAACTCAGCACTGATGGCACTCACCAAATCGTTATTTTGCCCGAAGATTTTCAACTTACTGGCACAGAAGTCTATATCAAAAAAATTGGTAACGCGATCGCTCTCATTGCCAAAGATAACCCCTGGCGATCGCTCATCGACAGTCTAGACAATTTCTGGTGATGATTTCATGACTAATTGCGATCGCTCACTCATCGACACCAGAGAGAATTGGGTTGAGTAGTTGTAAAAGGCGATCGCACTTCGCTTAAAACTATAGATCCTGCATCCTCTTATACCAATTGACCAAAATCAGGCTACAGATAGAAGTTAAATCTAACTCTCTTAAATTACGAATTACGTTAGCGTAGCGTTAGCGAGTCCTCGAGCGTCATTACGAATTACGAATTAAAAATTATTTCCACCATCGTCCCACATCCACAATCGCACGGGCAATTTCTACCGTTGCTGCTTCACCACCTAATGCAAAGATAACTGGAAACAGTACGTTTATATCTCCTAACAATTCAGAGCGAGTGCGAAGAGATAGTTCATGAAGTGTATCTTGCCATAGAGGAAAAAGCTCGACAGATGGCATTTGTGATAAACCAGAAGTTAAATCACTTAGAGCAGAGGCACGAATTTGCTCAAACTGAATTGCCCTCGCTGCTATTAGTGCTTCTGGCAATAATTCTGGCAGTTTGTTGACTAAAATAGAAAGAGCTTTGGCGCGATCAGTTTTATCTTCAATAGCTTGAGCAGCAGCCAAGGCTTGTGGCAATAATTCTGGCAATTTATCAGCTAAGGTACTCAAGGTAACAGCGCGCTCGTTTTTATCCTCAATAGCTTGAGCAGCAGTCAGGGCTTGTGGTAACAACTCTGGTAATTTGTCCACTAAGCCACAAAGAGCTTTGGCACGGTTATCTGGATTCTGAATAGTTTGAGCAGCAGTCAGGGCTTCTGGTAATAACTCCGGGAGTTTAGAAGTTAAGGCACTCAAGGCATCGGCACGAAAATACTCATCCTGAATCGCTCTTGCCTCAGCTACAGCTTCTAGTAATAACTCTGGTGGCAGTTTGTTAGCTAAAATACTTATAACACAAACACGATGATCGTTCTGGCTTACCCACTTCAGTGCTAACACTTCTGGCAAAAACTCTGCTGGCATCTTCTCACATAAAATACTTAGTACAAAAAATCGATTAAACTCATCTTGAATTGCCCTTGCCTCAGCTAGCACTTCTGGCAATATTTCTGGCAGTTTGCCGACTAAGGCACTCAAATTAGCAGCGCGTAAAAACTGATTTTGAGTCGTTCTTGCTACCTCTAGTGCTTCTGGCAATACTTGTGGCAATTTGTCGGCTAAAGTAATCAGGGCATTGGCGCGTAAAAACTCATCCTTAATCGTTCTTGCTACCTTCAGTGCTTCTGGCAATATTTGTGGCAATTTGTCAGCTAAAATAATCAGGACATCGGTGCGCTTGTCCTCATCCTGAATCGCCCTTGCCGCCGCGAGTGCTTCTGCTAATACTTCTGGCAGTTTGACAGCTATGTTTATAAAGGTTAAGGCGCGATACTTTTGATGCTGAATTGCCCTTGCCAAAGCCAGCACTTCTGGTAATACTTCTGGCAGTTTGACAGCTATATCACTCAGGGCAAGAGCGCGCTGTGACTCATCCTGAATCGCCCTTGCGGTCTCTAGCGCTTCTAACAAGACCTCTGGCAGATTAAAAGTATCACCTAAGACAACAAGAGTAGAAACGCGCTTTAACTTATTCTGAATTACCCTCGCTGCTTCCAGTGCTTCTGGCAATACTTCTCGTAATTGGTAGGTTAAAGCACAAAGCAAATCAGCGCGTTGCTCCCCATCCTGCATTGCCCTTGCTGCCTCCAGCGCTTCTGGCAATACTTCTTTTTTGTAGGTTAAAGCAAAAAGGGCATGGGCACGAATTGATTTATCCTGAATTGCCCTCGCCGTCTCCAGTCCTTCTGAAAATACTTCTGGTAGTGTAAAAGTTAAAGAATAAAGGGAAGAAATGATGTTATATTTATCATCCTGAATCATCCTCGTTGCTGCTAGCGCTTCTGGTAATATTTCTGGTAGTTTTTTGACAAAGCCACTCAACGCAACGGCGCGATTTGATTCATCCTGAATCTCTCTTGCTGCCGCCAGCACTTCTGATAACAACTCTGGCGGCAGGTTGTTAGCTAATATGAACAGCGCAGAAGCACGATCTTTTTCATCGTACATAGCTTGAACAGCAGTCAGGGCTTCTGGCAATATATCTGGCAGTTTGTCAACTAGGGAACTCAGAACTAAACCACGAACCGTCTCATTCTGAATCGCTCTCGCGGCAACCAGTGCTTTTTTCAGTGCTATTTCTTTAAGGTTTGGTGACAAATAGTTAGCTAACTCTGTAAGCGAGCCAACTTTCTCAGTTAGATTTGGGTTTTGTAGGGCGTAAGCTAATCCTTGTTCAGGAGTCCAGAAATTGTTTTTAATTAATGCAAGCAGTAATTCTACTGTTATATCAACTGCTAGACTGTTAACTGATGCAATCATCAAAGCATAGCGACACTGCAAACTCAAAACTTGCGGCAGTGTTGATTCATTACAATTAGCTTCTGCTAGTTCCCAGGCACGAGAAATATCTGTGATGTAACCGCCAGTTTGTGCTAATTGTTCTCGCACTTCATACCAGCCATTGCTTCCAGTTGCAGACTCTTCCCGCAATAACTGGTGAATCTCTTCTAACTGTCCAGCCTTTTCTAAATGCCAAACTAAACGCTGATGAATGTAACCATCATCGAGTAAAGTATGCCATAAACCATTCTGGGTTTTCTGCCAATACTTCTTTAAAAAACCTGCATGAGCATCAGCAAGGTTTAAACCCAACCCAGCCAAATCTCCTTGGCGCTTTGGCTTAGAGGGAGCAGTTAACAAATTACAAGCTAAATCGTGGAATAAGTCATGTAAGCGATAGGTAGGCATACCATCAGCAAGCGGTACTCCTGTTAATAGCAATGCTTTATTCCGTAAATATTGCAACATCTTGGCAGCATCACGCTTATCCATCTGCCACAGCGTTGCCGCCATCATTTTATTAATGTTGACATCCTCCGGCAATACCCCTAACCAAGAGAAATGCTGCTGCTTTTCTGGTGGCATTCTCTTGACACTCAAGTTTAATGATGCGGTTAAACTCAGGCGTTTTAAACTAGCCTCATCGGTAATTTCTTCGGCTTCCGGTCGGTCAAAACTTGTTAATCTGGCTACTTCTTGCTGAATATCCGCCAACAGTTCATTCCAAGTCGTACCACAGGCAACTTCGGCGGCTGCGAGTTCCAATGCTAGGGGAAGATAACCAACGCCTTTGGCTAAGTTTTCGGCTGAGTGACGTTCTGTGCCTGTAATCTCGCGTCTTAATTTCTTCGTCAGCAATTCCATTGCCTGGTCTGGTTTCATTATATCCAGGCTGTAGGTGCTGGCTGCTAAGGCATCGGCAATGTGACCTTCACGAGTAGTTACTAAAACTTGACAACGCGCCCCACCAATATTAAACGCTCGTGCATCTTCGGTATTCCAAGCATCATCCACCACCAGCAACACAGCTTTGTCATAAAGCAGAGTCCGCAAATGCGAGGAAGTTGCTTCTACACTTGTAGGTTTAAAGCTATAGTCTCTTAATGCTTGCACCCAGCCGCTAAGTAAAGCCAGGACATTGGGTTGTTGACCTAATGTTGCCCAAAGAATGCCATCACAAAAATGAGATTGTATTTCTGCATTATGGGCTAAAGCCGCAGCTAAAGTAGATTTGCCCACCGAACCCAAACCGTGAATCGCGGTAATTACCAAAGTGCGACTATCAGACGACGAACCATTTAAAAGACGAGTTGTTAAATCATCGCTGTATTCTGGGCGTTCTACAAAGTGTGTAGGTAAAGGTGGCGCTTGAAATATACTTGTGTGACCTAACCCCCTAACCCCCTTTTCTACAAGGGAATGGGGAAAATTCAAAGCCTCTCTCCCTGTGGGGGAGAGGTTTGGAGAGGGGTTATTTAATTTCGATTTCTCTGGTCTACTACTTTCCCAAGCTTCATCAAATTGTTTTAAGTTCCTTTCCCTATTTCTTGACCATAGCTTGAGTGTAAAGTGCCATTCCTCAACACCCTTGGTTTGCAGACGGTTATCTTCCAGAATCTTCAAGAAATCCTTCAGCAAATTCAGCGCTTCTCGAATTTGCACTTTAGTTAACTTGCCAGAATATTTGTCTTTTTGGGTCGGCAACTCCAATGTTACCAACGTAGTCTGCACAGTCAGCTTGGGGTTAGCGCTGTCTGCTTCTTTCCAGTCAAACTCAATTTTAAAGTTACCATCCTCAAATTCCCCATCGGCAAAACAAAGCAACGCCTCTAAGAGACGCTTGACTCGCTTTTGAATTTGAGGCCCATAGGTAATTCGTGGCATTACATCCAAAAAATTGAGTAAGAAATTTGGGGCTACCCCAGATTGAAACTACCACCCCAAACTCATGTAATCCAGATTCTAAGGCATTTTCAGCAAGTTTAGGGTATTTGCTTAGGGACACAACCCCAAAGAGAACCTATATCTATCAACTCTTTGGGGTACAAACAAATGCAAGTCCGTCAAATTCTCGGTAAAACCATTGCTTTGTTGCTGGCAATGCAACTATTCTTGATTGGCTTCCAAGCTAAAAGCCAGATTGACCAGGGTAACTCATCCATTGAGGCGTTGATTTGGATGACTCAACAATATATTTCAGTGCTGGTTAAAATTCGCAGCTTGCAAGATAAAAGGGAGAAAAATGGGGAAAGGAGAAAGGGAAAAGGGTAAAGGGGAAGGGATTTAAAACCTTTCCCCATTCCCCCTTACCCTTTACCCCGCTTGCGTTTCCTTGACGCACTACTAGCAGACTAGCCAACAAATACTCAGTCTATGTATTTGGCTCTTAAGGCTTGGCTACACTAGTAACATCCTTGTTAAGAACCCCTAAAGCTGTTGACAATTTCGGTTTATTTGGTGTAGAGGCTTTCAGTCCTGCCTTAATCTCATCGGCTTTATCTTCAATTTCTTTGTAGGTAGTGGGAGATTTAGCTTTGACTCCATCCTCAACCTTTGACCATAAATCTTCAAATTTATCAAATTCCCCTTTAGCTTTGGTAAAATCTCCCGTCTCAACTGCGGTCTTAGTATTGGTAACAACACCTTGTAGACCTTGAAATTCAGTTGTTGTAGCGGGAGTGGCTGCTGCACCAGGGCTAGTTGTCGCAGCAGGAGTGGCTGCTGCACCAGGGGTGGTTGTCGCAGCAGGAGTGGCTGCTGTATCAGAGATAGAACTCCCAGCAGGTGGCGTCTGTGCAGTAGGTTCTTCAGCCTTATTGCATCCAACCAAAGTCATCATGCTGATTGCAGCAACTATTAGTACTGGATTAAAACGATTCATTCTAAACTCCTCATCAAAACTCGTTTGTGTAGACTAGTACCGCAAAGCGGAAATCAAAAGTCTTTCATTTTGGGCTTTCTGGCTGTAATGAAATAGTAGGTTTATTTTCGCCGACTTGTACTAACGTTCATATTTTACGCTGACTATCAACAAAAATATTAGCTAATATTTTTGTCACAGACTGAGCAAATATCCCGCCCAGAACTAAAGTTCCGGGCTGATAGCTAAAGTCCTCTAAAAGAGGACTAAACTAAATTTCTTGTTTAGTCCTCTTTTAGAGGACTTTGGTTATGAGACTCGGAATTTATTCCGAGGCGAGATAGATACACTATGCACCAAAACTTGTGTATACACCGTAGCTTGACAAGGGGGGATTAAGGGGGGTAATTCGACTTGTGTATACACGGTAGCTTATAAAGGGGGGAAACAATAAAAATCCGGTTCCCTCCCCTTTATAAGGGGAGGGTTAGGGCTGACAAGTGTAGGTTTTTTATGTGGGCATGAGTGGATACTCTCAAACAGAGTTCTAAAGGTGGTTCAAATAACGAAATTTCGTTCTTAGGTGGAAAATTAGAGACTAAAATTTGAGTTTTCAACCAACGCAAAAACCTCATTTCAGCCACGTTTGTAAAATACCTACACCTGTCAGAGGGTTAGGGTGGGGTAAAAAATATTTAACATAGCACAAGCCTTGGTGGTTAGGACATCAACAGACGATAAAACTTAGACAGAAACAGGCTTTTCACCCAGTCCCCAGTCCCCAGTCCCCAGTCCCTTGCCATACATCAATCGTGACTTTTCAAACATCCTCTTAAAAACGGAGTCTATCAAGACGCCTCACACCAATTGCTGACTTCGAGTCTTGTCTGAAAAAACTCGATTTTTCTCATTTCATTTGCATTTCAGGTGATATTGAGCCTACATTAGCGTATTGGGAAAAAGTTTCTACCACCGGAAAAATACCATGAAACGTTCATTTCGTAAGTATCATCGTATCCTTGGCATCATCCTATCTGTGCCACTTATGTTAACCGTGCTGACTGGAATATTAACAACCTTTGTCCGCGAGTGGTCTATTGGTCTAGGAGTTCCAGCTAGCTTTCTGTTAAGTATCCATACAGGGGAAATCTTTCATCTGCAAGGAATCTACCCAATTTTGAATGGATTAGGACTTCTGGGATTGTTGGTGACAGGATTAAATATGTCTGGTTTATTTAGTAAAAAAACTCGGCAAAACCCTAATAATTAAACTAAGAAGCTAATGGCAAACGTACCTGAAAGCAGCTACTAACGGCGATTCATTGATTTTGAATGAGCGGTTTATTTACGCCGTGGCTTACTAGCTAGTAATTTCAAGACTCTATTTCAGCTAATTCTAACCAGCGTTCAGTCGCCACATCGATGGCGTGCTTGAGATTTTCCACCTGATTATAGAGTTTTTGCACTTCGCTATAATTCCCCGGTGAAACATTCGCCAGTCTTTTCTCAGTTTCCGCCTTTTCAGCCTCTAACTCGGCAATCTTACCTTCCAACTGGTCAAATTCTTTTTTCTCCCAATTCGATAATCTCCGCCGCTTGGTATTCTCTACCTGTTTGGGTGAAGCCGCACCATTTTGGACTTCGGCATTTTTGGGTTTTTCTTTAGTAGTAGCAGCTTGTTGCTGTGCTTCTTCAGCCTTTTTATAGTCTAGATAAATCGAGTAATTACCTGGATATTGCCGCAGATTACCGTCTTCTTCAAAGGAGAATACTGTGTCGATGGTGCGATCGAGAAAGTAGCGATCGTGAGAAACTACAATTACACACCCGACAAAATCCTCTAAATAATCCTCTAATACTGCCAATGTCTGAACATCTAAATCATTTGTCGGTTCATCTAAAATTAAGACATTAGGCGCACTCATCAAAACCCGCAACAGAAATAAACGGCGTTTTTCCCCACCTGAAAGTTTATGAATTGGGGCATACTGCTGATTCCCAGGAAACAAAAACCGCTCCAACATTTGCGAAGCGGTAATTTGAGTACCATCGGTAATTTTGACAAATTCTCCTTCTTCTTTGATGTAGTCAATCACGCGCTGATTTTCGTTTAAGGCTGTGAGCAATTCTTCCGAATGCTGGTCAAAATAACCGATGTGAACGGTAGTACCAATTTCTGCAATGCCGGAATCTGGCTTAACCCGTCCAGTAATGATATCCATTAAAGTGGATTTACCAGCACCGTTAGCGCCAATAATGCCGATGCGGTCTTCTGGACTAAATTCGTAGGTGAAATTATTAATCAGGGTGCGTCCATTGTATGCCTTAGAAATGTTATCTAACTCAATAACTTTTTTCCCAATGCGACGACCGACTGTGGAAATATCAACTTTACCCTGAACTTGTTTAAATTCAGTATCCCGCAGAGCGTGAGCGCGGTCAATTCGAGCTTTTTGCTTGGTGCTTCTAGCTTTTGGCCCTTTTTTGAGCCATTCCAACTCTCGGCGCAATAAGCCTTGGTGTTTGCGTTGACTGCTGACGGCAGATTCTTCAGCTAAAGCTTTCTTTTCGAGGTAATATGAATAGTTACCTGTATAGGTGTAAATGTCGCCTCGGTCGATTTCAATAATCCGGTTGGTAACACGATCTAGAAAATAGCGATCGTGGGTAATCAGAAACAATGCGCCGCGATAGCGATTTAAATAACTTTGTAACCATTCCACAGAAAGAGCATCAAGATGGTTTGTCGGTTCATCCATAAGCAAAGCATCTGGTTCTGATAGCAAAGCTGATGCTAAAGCAATGCGCTTGCGATAGCCTCCAGATAAAGTACTTATCTTGGCATCAAAGTCAGAAATTCCTAATTTTGTCAGAATGATTTTGGCATTAGTTTCTAATTCCCAAGCACCAGTCGTATCCATCTGTTGCATCACCGCAGAAAGGCGAGACATCAGTTGACTATCATCTGGATAGTGAACCAATTTATCAGAAAGTTCTTCATACTCGCGTACTAAAGCCATGTGTTCGCCACTGTCAGCGAAAACTTGCTCTAAAACTGTGTGATTTTCATCTAAATCTGGCTGCTGCGGTAAGTAGATAATTTTAGAACCGGAGTTGATTAAAATTTGACCGCTATCAATGGTTTCTAACCCAGCGATCGTTTTTAATAGAGTTGATTTACCTGAACCGTTAGTACCAATTAATCCCACTTTATCGGTAGCATCAAGGCTAAAGCTCGCATCTTTTAAAATTTCCTTGATGCCAAAGTCTTTTTTTACTGATTGTAGTGTAATAATACTCATAAGATTGAAGTCATTAATTATTTTTCATTAGTGAGTAGGTAAGGCAAATACCTTACCTACATTCGCAAAACTCTATACAAATAAGTCCAAGGGAAGGTGTCCATACATTTCGTTGATTCCATCTTCGTCATAAGACTGGCAAGATACTAATACACCACGATGATGTCCATCATAGGAATCAAGATAACACAAGCCGTTTTTGCCATTTAATTTGATATAAACTGGCCCTTCGGGTGTAAGTAAATTGTTTGGCGGTTCATAACCCAAAGCCAGAGAATAGGTTTTCATTGCCAATATTCCTTCTTCTGCCGTATCAGCACAAATTCCTAAAATTTGGTAATCAGTAAGCTTGGTGAGCAAAATTAAGGCATTACGAATTACTACTTTTTCTGATGAGTTGAGGATAGGGGCAATGTCTAGACAGTTGAATTTGTTCAGTAATTTTTTCGCTTCTTCGGCAGTGAGATTTTGAGGATTGGAGGTTGACATAAACTTCGACTATTATCTGGTTAGCTTTTCTGTGGTGTTTGAGTTGGGACTAGTACCGCAAGGCAAAAGTCAAAAGTCACTTGTGCTTGAATTTTAGGCTTTCTGGCTGTAATAAAATAGAACGTTTCCACTGACCTGTACTAACCCAACTTATACCATTTTGGATTTTAGGTTTTTAATTGGAAATAGTCCAATGTATTGTAAAATTTGTCTGAGGTCAGAGCAAATTCCATAATTTTAGACCTGGCGATCTCATGCCCACTTCCCTTTTACGGTTGATTTTGGACATTCCCAAGGTTGAATATAAAGGGTACGCCATTTTTTGAGTCATTACCCATAACTAAAACTTTTGGCATCTGAGCGCCGCCAGTCTTCCAAGCTTCAATTGCTTCTTTTTGCAGAACTAACTGCCCTCCTTGGGCTTTGAGTGTCTCTGCTAAAAGTCTTTGAGCTTCTGCCCTACCTTTGGCGCGATTCACATCTGCTTGCGCTTCTTGTTCGGCTTCCCGTGCTACATAAACGGCTCTTTGCGCCCGTTGTTCAGCAATTTGTTTTTCTTCAACTGCTCTGGCAAATTCTGGTGAGAATGCTAAATCAACTACGCTAGTATCTAACACAATTATCCCATATTTATCTAAGCGATCGCCTAAAGCATTATCAAAGTCTTCTTTTAACTCACTTCGTTTAGTAATCGCTTCTTCTACTGTTCTTCTAGCTGCCGCAATTTTAAATGCTTCTTGTGTCTGAGGGGCAATGATTTTTGAGACAATATTCTCTAATGTTCCTTGTTTTCTTCTAACTTCAACTACCTGTATGGGATCGAGGCGAAAGTTAATTGCAAATCTCGCGGATAAATTTTGTAAATCTTTAGTAGAACTCTCCGCTGGTACTTCAAATTTTTGCACCGTCAAATCATACACATCTATCACAGAAATAAAAGGCGGTTTCAGGTGAATACCTTCCAATAAAGCGCCATCTCTGGCTTTACCCAAAATGCTGATTACTCCTGCTTGTCCTGGGTTAATAATGATAAAGGAATTTAGCCCAATAATCACTAGTATTGCTAACACAATTCCCAAAACTGTGGTTTGCCAATTACCCAATTGCTGATTTTTCAAATTACTTTCTCCAATATTTAGTTAGTCATTTGTCATTTGTCATTTGTCATTTGTCATTTGTTATTCTCCCTCTGCACCCCTGCTCCTGTTCCCAGTCCTTAAATAAACTCAGTTACTAGTTTCTCACTAGTACAACACGGCGTAAATCAACTACCTATTCCAAATTAACGAAACTCTTACGCTGTATACCTGTTTGAATTTTGAATTTTGAATTTTGAATTCAGCCTTGCGGTACTAGTCTGTCTGAATCAATTTTCAGACTCAGGACTTAGGACTCAAAACTTTGTTCCGTGGTAATATCAGTCACACGAAACCGCAAAAAACCGTGGCTACTGTATTAAAATCTCATCGGACATCAAGAAGGCGTAAACATTCAACGTATCCTCTCCTGCGTTTGCTGGAGTATGGACACGAGTATCGTAAACAAATTTGGCTGGCGACTATTTATTCTATCCTCAATAAATTTTTCGATTTGGCACCACCTGGCTTAATTGGCGTGGCGGTGGATGTGGTAGTTAAGCAACAGGATTCCATAATTGCACAGTTAGGGGTACGGGATGTCTTTCAACAATTTTTGATTATTTCCTTCCTGACTGTGGTCATTTGGATACTAGAATCGGTTTTTGAGTACGCCTACGCTCGACTTTGGCGGAATTTGGCTCAGAATATTCAGCATGACTTGCGTTTGGATGCATACAAACATTTGCAAGAGTTGGAATTGGCTTATTTTGAAGAACGCAGTACTGGCGGTTTAATGTCTATCCTTAGTGATGATATCAACCAATTAGAGCGGTTTTTGGATGGAGGAGCGAATGATATTATCCAAGTTTCTTCAACTGTTCTAATTATTGGCGCTGCTTTCTTTATTTTGGCTCCTAGTGTAGCGTGGATGGCCTTGTCACCGATGCCATTTATTCTCTGGGGTTCTTTTGCTTATCAACGACTACTTGCGCCTCGCTATGCTGATGTCCGCGAAAAGGTAGGTTTTCTCAATTCGCGGTTGTCAAACAATATTAGCGGAATTACTACTATTAAAAGTTTCACATCTGAAGCTTATGAAGCCTATCGTTTGGAATTAGATAGTGACGCTTATCGTCGTAGTAATAGGAGAGCAATTACTCTCTCTGCTGCTTTTGTGCCGTTAATTCGGATGCTAATTTTGGTGGGTTTCACAGCATTACTTTTATATGGCGGAATGGCAGCAGTTTCGGGAGCCATGTCTGTAGGTACTTACAGCGTATTAGTGTTTTTAATTCAGCGATTGCTATGGCCTTTAACTAGATTAGGCGAAACATTTGATCAATATCAAAGGGCAATGGCTTCTACTAATCGAGTTATGAATTTATTGGATACTCCGATCGCCATTCATACAGGTGATGTGACGTTACCTATAGATGAAGTGCGCGGGGAAGTGCAATTTAAAAATGTTTATTTTGCCTATAAAGATAGATTTCCAGTAATTAAAAATTTATCTTTGGACGTTCCGGCGGGGAAAACTATTGCGATTGTCGGTTCTACTGGTTCTGGTAAAAGCACTTTAGTCAAACTCTTATTGCGGTTATATGAAGTGCAAGCTGGAAGCATTACTCTCGATGGCATTGATTTGCAAAATTTGAATTTGCAAGATTTACGTCGCTGCATTGGTCTGGTGAGTCAAGATGTCTTTCTATTTCATGGCACTGTAGCGGAGAATATTGCTTATGGTAGTTTTGAAACTAGAGAGCAAGAGATTATCACGGCAGCAAAGATAGCCGAGGCGCACGAATTTATTGTTGAATTGCCCCAAGGTTATGAGACAATTGTGGGGGAAAGAGGACAAAAGTTATCTGGTGGACAAAGACAACGGATTGCGATCGCCCGTGCAGTTCTCAAAAATCCCCCGATTCTGATTTTAGATGAAGCGACCTCGGCGGTGGATAATGAGACAGAAGCAGCAATCCAGCGATCGCTAGAACGGATTACAGTAGATAGAACTACAATTGCGATCGCTCATCGTCTTTCCACCATCCGCAATGCCGATTGCATTTATGTCATGGAACATGGGAAATTAGTAGAGTCGGGAACCCATGAACAATTGCTAGAGAAAGACGGTATTTATTCCGGCCTCTGGCGTGTACAGTCGGGTTTGAGATAAGTTTCGCCTATTGTCTGTGTCTTCATTACGAATTATTTATGTTTTTTGGTAATAGTCAACCAGAATCAGGTGATACTAAGTGGCGTCGCCAGTTGGATAAGTTTGTCAAAGCAAATCAGCAAGAGTTGGCGGCGCTGTTTTGGGGATTGTGGTTAGCAAATGGTGACAGTCAGGGTACTGTTGGTATTGATTTGCAACCAACGCCGCATTTTGTTTATTGTCCAAAAGAACAGATAGAGAATTTAAATGATAAGGTTGAGAATCGGCTTCAGGAAATTTTGGGAATTGTTGAGAATCACAAGCCGGAAGTGGAAGTTGTGATGATTGGGATTGGGAAGGGGGAAATTAAGTTAATTCAGTTTGCACCGGAACCAGCACCACCGATTTGTTTTGAGCAAGCTGGTAAGGATGTAGATGGATTGTTGGATGTGCTGGAAGAGAGGATGAGTGAGGAGATTGTTTTTTAACGCAAAGGGACGCTGAGGGAAGCGCAGAGGAACGCAAAGGAAGATGGAGGACTCTGCGCTTATTGTTTAGTTCATTACTTTGTTGAAGTCTGGGTAAGTCATATTCTCGGCACAATGCCAGATAATGTTAAATACAGCATCGTAATGATATGAACTGTTTTTATAATGTGGTTCGCTCAGATAGTCTTTTAAGGCTATGACAACTTCAAGTAAATGTTCGCTTTGGATGATGCTTATCAAATCATCAGCTATATCTAAAAGACAGGATTCATAGGATAGCCACTCTAAAGGAAATAAATCTTCATTTTCATCTTCCTCAACTTCAAGATAATGATGGGTTTGAATGAATCTAATAAAGACGGCGATTAGTTCATTTAGCTTCTCTGCTTCTAATTTTCTACTTAGGTTAAATTGTTGTAGGCTATAAGCAGCACTTGTAAAAATTGATTCATGCTTTGTAGTGTTCAATAGCCGAATTAGAGTATCAAACGCTTGTTGATTATTAGAATCTATTTCCAGCAAGATAAAGAGCGCACTTAGAGATGTACGTTCATCTTTCAAATTAACCATTTTCCACATGGCTTTAATTATTTGCTGCTGATAGTCATTAGTCGGTGCTAGTATATCTGCTGCATGAAAATATACCCATTCTTCCTCAGCCGTTTCAAGTATTTTGGAGAAAGTGGTGATTGCTACTCTATTACCTGAATCGAACTTTCCTAGACATAAAGCAGCTTTACAACGGAAAAATTCATTCTTAGTGGTTTTAATTCTCTCAGTTAAAATAGTAATTGCAGCTTTGTTACCTGGATCAATTACCATCAAATATCTAACAGACATATCGAGCAAATATGTATTCTCGGTAGTTTCGAGAATCTGGACTAAAGTATTTAATGCTATTGGATTACCTGGATCGATATCCCACAAAGCCGCAGCCGCAGATGAAGAAACCACATCATTTTTGTATTGTTGGATGAAATCAATTAGGGTAGCGATCGCAATTTCATTGCCATAAGCTATTTTTCCTAAAGCTGTAATCGCACCCTGATATATGTCTTCTAAAGTCAACCACTCATTTGTAATTTCATCAGGCTTCATCTTAATAAATTGGATTAAAGCAGCGATCGCAGTTTCATTGCCATAGCCGATTTTTCCTAAGCTACCAATTCCAAACCACCAATAGTCATATTTATCTTGCTTCATTAGGAGTAATAAAGCTGCGATCGCACTTTTATTACCCGGATCTAGTTTTCCTAACTTCTCGGCTGCAAGTTTAAGAACTGTACGACTTTCGGTAGTATGAACCAAATGGACAAAAGCGGCAATAACCCGTTTTCTGTCGGTTAATTCCAGGGTTTTTCTAGCTGTCTGCACCAATGGTTTTGGTAGTATCTGCCAATCTCGCTTATCTTGCCGAAAATAGGCATAACTCCATTTGAGTAGTTGTTCTACAATTGCATCACCCAAATTACATTCTGGGAACTGGGATAAAGCCTCAGCCGCCAAAAAATAGGCGCGATACCGATAAAAATCGCCGCAACCATCATCAAAATCTATTAAAGCTTGGATAAAATCTTCTTTCTGCTTTTTAGCTACATCCTTTTGACTGAACCAGTGGAGAATCTCTGCTTTCCACTCTGGTTCAAAGATGCGGTAAGTGCCTTGATTTAAATTGCTGCGATCGTGGTTAAAGAAATACTGCCAATCATGCATTGCCTCCTACCCACTTCGAGATGTGGGACGAAAGGGATTTAGATGCATCTTGCTACATCAGTTGGCTTTTTGTCAAGTCTGGATGAGACAATGATTGAGGAGATTGTTTTTTAACGCTTCAGGTAGCAAAGGTAAGCGCAAAGGAACACAGAGAAAAGACTCTACTTACATAACAAGCTTATGCAGTGTTCGCATCCAACTATTTTGCTCTGCTTTGATGGCTTGCAATATCATACGTTGTTCTGGAATAGCTAGTTGCTTTACTAATGATATGATTTGCTCAGTATTGAGCTGAAGGGTTGCCATCTTTGTAGCACCTCTGTTGAGATTTGCAGATATTTTAACTCAGTTAATTTTATGCTGTAGCGATCGCACTCCATACAGCAACAAAAGCGATGTCTAACGACAAGGCCAGGAAGTTTTACTTACCTCGGTTTACAATCTCAAGTAGAGCGATCGCTCTCCATTATCAACGAACACATAAAAGCGATCTCTCACGATCTCAGCACCTCATCTAGAATCACAATCGGCAAGTTTGTGGCTGTCCTCAGTTGCCGATCGTTGGTGAGAAACTGAGTACAGCCAGATGTTGTAGCAGTCGCAATATGAATGGCATCAGGTGTTCTCAAAGAAGGCGTGCTTGCACGTAGCCTTGCTGCTTCACGCAAGATGGTCTGACTTATTGGAATCAACTGCATTTGAGGCGATCGCAGTAATCGCTCATAGGCATCAACCAGAAATGTATCCGAGTTTCTCAGTGGCACAACTAAGGTTTCCATCAGAGTTAGTTCACTGCTAAAGACTTCAAGGGTTCTGGCCTGAAGACTATTCCATAGGGTATTCAGCAACACCCCATAAGTTGGGGTCTGTTCGACGGCGTAAATAACTGTTACCGTATCGATGTATACACGAGCAGCATTTGGCAGAATTAGTTGTCCCATGCATCTCGTTCTGCTTGGAGGTCTTGATTGATTTCTTCTACACTTCTGCCAACAGGACGCTGTTTGTGGATTTCTTCAAGCAGGTGGATAATCGATTGTCCTTCTAGTGTCGTTTTTTGTGGTATCAGGACAATTACCTCAATAGTTTGTCCTACAGAGGTTGAGAGTGTATCGTCAGGCAAGGTGATTTCAATTTTGTTGCCTGGTAACACTTTAGTTTCAATGCGTAATGCTGATTGCATCAAGCCTTCTCCTGATTTGGTTTCTTTTTAGCTATTGTTTCTTCTATGGACTCCCTATCGTTCTATCCATTGTGGCTCAAAAAGCGATCGCGATCGCAACTATCTCTCAACTATCAAAGGCGATCGCACCTCATTCTACAATTTAGGTGGAGCGATGTCTTTGACGGGCTACGCCTACGCCCTCAGAACACCATCATTCCACCTCACAACAAGAATATTCTCGTTTGGAACAAGAACGTTCTCACTTGGAACAAGAATATTCTCGTTTGAAACAGGAACGTTCTCATTTGGAACAGGAATGTTCTCGTATAAAACAGGAACGTTCTCACTTGGAACAGAAACGTTCTTGTTTAAAACATGAAACTTCGAGTTCAGAACAGGAAACTTGGAGATAAAAGCTTGATTGATGAGGTTGGGAACTTGAATTTTGCTATTGTGAGGAGAGGCGATCGCGTAAATCTTCTAAACTTTGACGCACAGCAGCAGTATTAGGATGATTTGCGCCTAACCGACGCTCAAAAATATCTAATGCTTGTATGTACAAAAGTTCCGCTTCGCTGTATCTACCTTGGTCACAGTAGAGTGCCGCTAGGTTCTTGAGACTAATTGCGACATCTGGATGTTCATCTCCCAGCAGCTTGGGCCTGAGTGCCAAAGCTTCGATGAAAAGGGTTTCTGCTTCGCTGTATCTGCCTTGGTCACGGTAGAGATACGCTAGGTTGTTGAGACAAGCAGCAACTCCTTCATGTTCATCTCCCAGCAGCTTGCGCGTCAGTGCCAAAGCTTTGATGTAAAGCGGTTCGGCTTCGCTGTATCTGCCTTGCAAACGGTGGAGTACCGCTAGGTTGTTGAGGGTTTCTGCGACATCTAGATGTTCTTCTCCCAGCAGCTTACGCCTAAGTGTCAAAGCTTGGATGTAAAGAGGTTCGGCTTCGCTGTATCTACCTTGCAAACGGTAGAGTTCTGCAAGGTTGTTGAGGCTAGTGGCGACATCTGGATGTTCTTCTCCCAAGCGTTTTTTAGTAACTTCTAGACACTGCTGATACCAAGGTTCAGCCTGAGTATATAATCCTTGACCATTGTAAAATCGAGCGTTGCCAACAAATGCCCAAATCAAATCATCATCGCTGATATATTCAATGAGATTATTTGCTACTTCAGCTATATGAGGTATGGCGAAGGAGACGGCGTTGATTTGCTTAAGGATAGGGTCTTGAGGAATATCTTTAGCAACTGCTACCATTATCCGGCAAAAACTTCGCTTTAATTCCTCTGCCTGTTCTAAACCTGTAAGCTTATATTGGAAAAACTCCCGCAACAGTGGATGCAATTGGTAAACTCCCTTATCTTTACGCTGGAGTAAATGCAAATTCAATAATTTATCATCCCGAATTTCTTCTAACTCTTCCTCGTCTGACTCTGGAAAACACTGTTCTACCAAATCCCAAGCTATAGGCGCGGGGGCAAATAAACTCAATAAACAGCCATCAGTGAGAGGTTAGAGTAATTGCACTTTTGTCAAGAGGGTGCGGGAAAAGGCGATAAATCCAGCTTTGAGACTGGCTTTCGTATGGCTTTAACAACTCCTAAATCTTGATTCTGTTTTGCAGCAAAGTACTGAATGGGGTCATCGGCGCTACCTTTTTCGTTTGCTACGCTGAAATGGTACAAACCTCGAAAAATCATCTCCAAAGAAATGCGGTCAAATGGCAAAGATAATTCATCAGCTACCGCATCTCCCAAGTCAACTAACACGGCATAAAAGAGCCAAGTAGCCCAGACTTGTAACTTCACACCATTAATAGAACCAGTCCATAAATAAGATAGCCCCAGCAGGCGTTTGACTGTGTAAAAAGCTTCTTCAACTCTCCATCTTCGGCGATATAAATCTGCCACAACATAAGGAGGTAATATTTGTGGGTCGAGGACAGAAGTAACATAAGAATAGCTAGTTTTACCAACCTTAATTTCTATTAAACGTAAAGTGAGTACTGGTGCGCCACGACGAACAGTGCCAAGTTGAATCAATCGGTCTTTAACTGAATGGTCATAGCTGAAAATCTTTAAGTACTTAATAGATGCTTTGACTTTTAAACGAGTAATAAAATGAACTTCTTGGTTAATAATTTGTTGTAAAAAGTGGAAATGATAAAAACCTCTGTCAAGTAAAATCAGAGTTTTAGGAGGTAGTAAATTTAATAATGCCGCTTCAAAATTAGTGTCCGATGCTGCTGGATTAGTATGAAACCAAACTTCGACAGGTAAACGAGTAACCAAATCAATAACTGTACAAATTTTCCCGGCTAAGTGCCCTATTTTCAAGTCTTCCAGGCTTTTTAGCTTCCGAAATAACGCTTCTAGGGTTGACCCATCAGCAATCCAAATTTGTTCAAAATTACGGAGTGCAAATTTAACACTATCTGGCAATGGTCGTCGGAGTCTTTGTTGCCAGTTAAATTGTAACTTAGGTAGTAAATCTTTAAATACACGCTCAAATAATTCATTAGGAAAAACTAAAAATCTTTCTGATAGGGACTGTTGAGCAAAAATAGCTGGAGTTAATAAAGCTTCTAATTGCTGAGAAATTGCCTGATTATCTATAGTAGGAGTATTATGTTTATGTACGTGGTCAGAGCTTTGCTTTGGTCGCTTGGGCATGGCGGTAAACCAAACTTTTCATTGAGTCGTTTAATAATTGAATTTACCTAACAATGTTGCCCACTTCTTATAAATTTATTCTGCCGTTACAATACCTTTTCGCTGGAAATTTTAACTCTCAAAAACTTTTTGAAAATGATAATCAAATAAAGGGGGAAGGAGGTGAGCGTCGCTCACCTCCTTCCCCCTCCCCCACGCACGATTATCATTCTTATTTGAATTATTTTGAGTATTTTAACGGGTTGACAAAATACCTTTTATCTTAACCTCTCACGGATGCTTAAGGGCAAATTTTCCGGTATTTCGATAGCGAGATTTGACTTTACCTGTTCTCCTCCAGGCGAATGTAGTCAGAAAATATTAGTACCAGTGAAAATATTTCCTTGAAAGACGTTTTTAATAGACTCAGCTAACTTTGTAGAATTAATGATGGTCGCTGGTTGTGAGTTCAGCCCATTTGCTAAAGCTTGAACTTTTGATGCTACTTGAGGATCGGTGTTTACTGCTGCTTCCACGTCCCGCACTGATTGAGCAATATCGGTATCGGTGTCTGCTGCGGCTTTCAACTCTAGTACTGCTTTGCCATAATCTAAGGGCTGTTGTGGATTTTCTGGTATCGCCTCTGCTAACAACGGCAACTTATTTTTATTACGTAGCTGTGCGATTAATTTACCGCTTGCTTCTAACCCTGCTTCCCCAAGCTTTTCGCCAGTTTTTTCTAGAGCTTTAGTTAAAACTATAGTAGCGAGCGCAGTTGCAACAGCCGTTAGTGTTACAGGTTCCATAATTTTATGAATAATAACCGAAATTCCACTGAAAGCTATTCTAGCCTAGCCCGATCATCACATTTCTTGATTTTGTCTGTGCAGACACAGTTTTTAACGTTAACCCTCTGCTAAGAGTGGGTTTCTCGACTTGAGCGGACTGGCGTTGTGTTATGGTCTAGCCTAAAGCACCAAAACCTTTAACTGATGCGTTACGCTAATAACGCTAAAGTCATAGTATGACTACTAAAATCACAACCCAAATGCAAGCTGATAAATACCCTTTTGCTCAAGAACTGATTACTGATATGGAAGGTAATATTCGCAAAGTAGTCATAGATTTTGATGACTATCTACGCTTGCTAGAAGCTATTGAAGATGAAGGACTTATCTTAGCAATGAAGGCAGTAGAACATGAAATACCTCTAAATATTGATGAAGCATTAGCACAACTAGAACAAGAGTGATTACCCAATATCTATCCAGCTTTATCAAGGATCTCAAGGCTTTGAAAAGTACACCTTACTATGAGACTATTAAAACCCTTGTTTTTGAAGAAATACCACAAATATTAACCTTTGAAGAAATTACTAACCTCAAAAAACTTCAAGGTTATGAAAATGCTTATCGCATCCGTGTTGGTGATTATCGTATTGGACTTATTTTTGATGGAGAAACAGTCCTATTTCAGCGAGTGCTACACCGGAAAAATATTTATCGTCATTTTCCAAAATAAAACCATATTAATTACAAATTACGTTAGCGTAGCGCGACTTAGCCCCTTACCAATCACAAATGCAATTTAATACCCAACTACTACCTCGAATTAACAATAAATCCTTGAGAGAAAATGGCAAACAATATTATGTAGATGCCAAGGGAAACCGCTTCCCTAGCGTCACCACAATACTCAATGTCACCAAACCCCAAGCAGACAGAGACAGATTATTAAATTGGAAAGCGCGTGTAGGTACAGAAGAAGCCACCCGCATATCTACAAACGCCAGTCGTCGGGGAACCCAAACACACAAACAAATTGAGCGCTACCTCCTTGGGCAAAATCCTGTTTGTCCCGAAGCCAGTCGCCCTTACTGGGAAAGTATTCAGCCAGTTTTAGCAGAAATCGACACAGTGAAACTGGTAGAAGGCTCTGTTTTTCATTACGATTTGAGCTATTCTGGCAAAGTCGATTGTATTGCCAGTTATCAAGGCATCCCTTGTATTTGCGAGTGGAAAACAGCAGACAAACCTAAAGGTTCAATCGAGCATTTATACGAACATCCACTACAACTTACAGCCTACATTGGAGCAATTAACAATTATTATCGAGATTATGGCATTCAGCTAAATCATGCTTTGTTGGTAGTCGCAATCCCAGAGATGCCAGCCGAGGTATTTTGGTTTGAACCAGCAGCGATTAAAGATTACTGGCAGCAATGGGAAAAAAGAGTCGCCGAATATTGGGAACGCAGAAGTGTTTGGAGTTGATGAGTGGGATTCTGATTCAAAGATGCGGTAAGTGCTTTGATTTAAATTGCTGCGATCGCATGATTTTGTAATTCGAGTTTTGTTATAGTTATTACCCCATAGTAGGATGGGCATTTTAATACCCACCCTATTTGCCTAAACTAACGCTGGTGTATTTGCACGCTTAACTTGAGGTGTTGCAACCATTCGCATTCCGGCTGGTGCAGCTAAAGTTAACCCACGGCGCACAGGACGCACGGGACGTTTATTCACTAGCGAAACTTGGAATTCTGACAAAACAGTTGCCAAGACAATTTTCATTTCATACTGGGCAAATGCCATCCCAATACAGCGACGATTACCGCCACCAAAGGGTAAATATTCATAAGGCGAATATTGTCTTCCTAAAAAGCGTTCTGGTTTGAACTGCTTGGATTGTGGGTAAACTTCTTCCCGATGATGCGCTAAATAAATGCTGGGGATTATTACCGTTCCCTCTCGCAGTTCGTAGCCCATAATTGTAATTGGGGTTTTCACAATCCGGGGGAAAGCAGTCATGACAATTGGATAAAGTCGTAGTGTTTCTTGGCAAACTGCTGTCAAATAGGGCAATTTACCTACACTACTCAAATCGTGGTTAACTCCAATGGTGTTGAGTTCCTTTAGTAATTTCTCACGCACCTCTGGTAAACGATCGATCCAGTAAAAAGCCCATGTCAATGCCGAAGCAGTGGTTTCATGTCCCGCAACTAGCAGTGTCATTAACTCGTCGTGTAATTCTTCATCTGACATCCCTTGACCATCGTCGTAACGAGCCGCCATCATCAAACTGAGGATATCTTGGCGATTTTGTTCAGATTCAGCCCGACGTTCTCGAAGTAAAGCATAAATCAGTCGATCGATTTTTTGCCGTTGTTGCAGAACCCAGCCCCACGGACTCCACGCACCGAAATCTTTTTGCATGAACTGGAAGAAGAAGGCGCTGGACATTACAGGCGAACTAATGAAGTCTAATAAGTCACTTAGCGATCGCCTCAGTTCCTCAAACAGCTGTCCATCATTCAAACCAAATACAACCCGGAGAATAACACGCAAGGTAATTTCTTGCATCGACTCACGGATCTTAAAAGGTTTACCAATTTGCCATTCATGAGTCACCTGTTGGGTTATTTCCCGAATTTCCTCGCCGTAAGCCCGCATTCTTTCACCATGAAAGGGAGGAGCTAATAATTGCCGTTGCCTCTGGTGGCGATCGCCATCCGCTAACATAAAGGAGCGATCGCCAAGTAAAAATTTTAGTCCTACGTTCCCCCTGCCAACCTCAAAATGCTTGGAATCAGCAGTAAAAATCTGCTCAAGTGCTTGGGGTTGACTAAAATATACTAGATGGTTATCCGAGCGATTACTCCTAATCGTGAAAGTGTCACCGTAGATTTGGGCAAAATCATCCACATATTTCACTGGCTGAGTAATAAACTTGATCATCCTCAGCCAGCGCGGCATTTGAGGCCCATCGGGTAAATTGTAAGTTGTTGTCATAGAATTTTAGGGAGTTAATGGCTTCTGAATTTTATTGTTACGACTTTTCATGTTACTTAGGGTTACAGAAAGCGGTATATTCATCATTGGGGACTGGAAACTGGGAACTGAAGACTCAAAGGAAAACAAAGAGGATAATAATAACTCTTGTACAGACGCGATTAATGAGCCAGCGCGTTGCGGGGGTTCCCCCCGTTGTAGCGACTGGCGTCGCGTCTCTCCTAACTCAGCACTCAGAACTCAGCACTCAAAAGGCAGCATCGGAAGTAAGCAGTGCCAAAAATCATCGCTATTCTCAACGGTAAAGGAGGAGTCGGTAAAACGACTACCGCAGTCAATCTGGCTGCAAACTTTGCGAAGAAAAAAAAGGTGCTGCTGATTGATGCAGATATTCAAGGTTCTGCCAGTTGGTGGTTTGGGCGCAGTCAGCAGGGAATGGGATTTGATTTATCTCAAGAAACAGATCCCGCACTTTTAGGTGATTTAGCAAAGATAACAGGTTACGATTTAGTAGTGGTGGATACACCTCCCGCGCTACGCTCTGAAGCATTAGTGGCGGTAGTTGCGATCGCAGATTATCTAGTTTTGCCGACACCCCCATCTGCAATGGATTTAGCAATCCTCGTGGAAACAGTCAAGGAAGCCGTCATCCCTGTGGGAACCCCCCATCGGGTATTGCTCACCAAAGTCGATACGCGCAGTCTGGGGGAAGCACAAGAAGCAAAAAACACTCTGACTCGCTTAGGTATTCCTACTTGTAATACCTTCATCCGTGCCTATAAAGCTCATGAACGAGCAGCACTAGAAGGTGTAGCGATTACTCAATGGCGAGGCGGAAATGCACGGGAGGCGGAATTAGACTACCGCCGTGCAGCTGATGAATTACAGCGTGATTGGAGAAAATAATAATGGCTAGGAAACAAAGTCTCTCTGACTTACTACAAGAAGAGGCGCAAAAATTTACACCCCCAGAAGGTGAATCTGCGATCGAGGTTACAGCCGAAAAAATAGCCGCAGAACAGGCTGCATCTGATGAGGAATCGTTAGGACAACCACTTGAGCCAACTTCTACTAAGCGCACAAGTCCCACTAAAGCTGATTTAGAAGCAACTGTCAAAGAGTTGACAAGTAATCTAGAAACAAGCCACAAAAAAGAAGCATCTCTTGGACAAGAAATTACTGATTTGCAATCAAAATTATCTAAACAAAAAACATTTGCATCAGAACAAAAATCATTACTAGAACAGCTAACAAAAGAACTTGATGAAACCAAAAAAACAGCACTGCAACTTGCAGAAGCAAATTCCCAGCTTATAGAAGAAATTAATTCTTTAAAACAAAAAGCAGAAGAAAAAGCAGAGAAATCTAAACTTGTTGTCAAAGAAAGTAGCGCGATCAAACCAGTAAAAGACCGCTACAATCCACTTAACTACAAAAAATCATATCGGTCATCAGAAACACTAGCTCAAAATCAACCTCAAAATCAGCCGAATGAGTATCCTGATAGTTCTAATGAGATGTGGTTACTTGACTAAAGTCAGTTCATCAGTCAGTTAAAGATTAATGGTACAAATCAAAATCTATGGCACTGCTTCATTTATCCGTCATTCTCGCAGTGCCATTTCTGACGTAATTCATTCTTGTGTTGTTGAAGCTCTAGTATATCCTCAAGACAAGCGTATCCATCGGTTCTTTCCTCTCGAACCCGAAGATTTCATCTACCCCGTCGGACGTTCAGAGAAATACATCATCATTGAGATTAGTATGTTTGAGGGACGCACTATTGAAACGAAAAAGAAATTAATTAGGTTATTGTTTTCTGCCTTATCTGAACAAGTTGCAATTGCACCTATAGATATAGAAATCACGATTACAGAAACCCCAAAACACAACTGGGGTATTCGAGGAACAACAGGAGATGAATTAAACCTCAATTACCAAGTGCAAGTGTAAATTTTTGGAGCTTTTAGAGTGAGCATTGTAATCATTGGTGTCAACTTAACGTGAAAGCCTAGAATTTCCTGTTATTAAATCACTTGCTTACAATCACTATCCGCGTCACCCCTCCCTAACTCTCCCCTTTTAGATGACAGAAGCCATTAGTAACAGATGAAAAACTTGTCAGTCGCCGTCACAGAAAAATTATTGAGAGTTAGGCTATCTTTAAACTCGAAAGTCTAAAATATGCTGCGCGGTGATTTGTGGTTGTTCCAAATGTGGGAGATGACCACAATCTTTAATCCACGTAAGAGTACTGTGTGGAATTGCCCTTTTAAATATTATGGCATCTTTAGTACCCAAAATTTTATCGGAATCGCCCCACAAAATTAGCGTTTGTTGCACAATTTTTGAAATAACTGTGAATCTAAAAGCACTGTAACCACCACTTTTAGTAAAAGAAATCAGAGCTTGATGCCAACTCGGCATTTGTAAATGTAATGCTCCACAACATAACGCATCGATAGAGGCAAGAGTTTGATTTTTATATCCAATGCGAGAAACGCGATCGCGCACTTTCAGATTACTCAAAAACTGAGTTGCTAAATAATCTAATGGGGGAAACATGAATTTGCTTAATGGCGAACCACCCGCCAATCCTGCACTATCAATTAACACCAGCTTTTTGACTACTTGTGGGTAAGCCAATGTAAAATCAATCGCCGTCGCACCCCCCATCGAAGCGCCCACCAAAATTACAGGTTGCTTAATGAGGCTTTTCCAGAAATAATAAAGATGGGTTTTAATTGCAGTTGGACTATAAGCAATTCCTGAGAGTCTATCTGTAAACCCAAAACCCAATAAATCCACTGCCCAAGTTTCATTATCTTCAGAAAGTAGTGGCAAAAGCCGCCGAAATTCTAATACAGAACTGTCAAAGCCGTGAATTAATAAAATCGGAGTTCTACCACACCCTTGCTTGACAAATGTTGTAGTTACTGGTTGATTAGTTAAAGGAGTAGCGATCGCAGTTGTTTGAATACTCCGAGCTAGTGCGATCGAAGTAGGTTCTGTGAGTTGCTCAACTGCCGTAGGAAGAAAATTCGGAAACATAAATTTCAGTCGATCGTACTAGTACAATACGGCAAAAATAAACCACCCATTCCAAATCAATGAAATGCTTATGCTGTATTCATTTTTAATTTTTAATTCCGCTTTGCGGTACTAGCTTGCTTCCACCCATAACTAATTTTGTTAAACAATCAAGTTACACAACCTAAGATCCTGAAGTATTATTTGTAATACTATATATATATAAAACATCAGCCAGGGACTATCAAAATATTCTAACTCCCAACAGACACGATTAATCGCGTCTCTACTCCCCAAAAAAATATGGCATCAAAGAAAGTTTTCCAAAATGTCAAAATGGGGACTAAAGCCACGTACAATTAAAATCGCTTATCCCTTAGTCCAGGAGCTAATGCCATGCCAATGGCGGTTGGCGTAATTGAAACTTTAGGTTTTCCGAGTGTCTTAGCAGCAGCAGATGCAATGGTCAAAGCTGCCGCAGTTACAATTGTGTATTATGGTCAAGCGGAGAGCGCTCGCTTGTTAGTCGCCGTCCGGGGACAGGTTTCTGAAGTAAATAGAGCTGTTGAAGCCGGAATCATAGCTGGAGAGGAAGTAAAGGTTGGTACAGTAATTACCCACTACATCGTTCCCAATCCCCCGAAAAATGTCGAAACCATATTACCGATCCATTTCACTGAAGAATCAGAACCTTTCCGCATGTTCTAAGCAATTTTGCTATTCATTATCTGTAGCGAAGCTTCGTACAATTAACTTGTAGCCCCCAGTTTATTCATACAGGAGATTAATAATGTCATTACAGGCAGTTGGAGCACTTGAAACGAAAGGTTTTCCTGCGGTGCTAGCAGCAGCAGATGCTATGGTAAAAGCTGGTCGAGTTACCCTCGTTGGTTATATCAGAGTGGGTAGCGCCCGTTTTACAGTTAATATTCGTGGTGATGTTTCTGAGGTAAAGACAGCTATGGCTGCTGGTATTGAAGCCGCAGAAAATGTTTATGGCGGTACCCTAGAATCTTGGGTGATTATTCCTCGTCCCCATGAAAACGTTGAAGCTGTTCTACCAATTGGCTACACAGAACAAGTCCAAAGCTATCGAGAATCTGTAGAAAATCCCATTGTTAGTAGATCGAACAATCGATAGATTTAACCTCCTGCGGGGAAATTCAAAACAAAAACTTCCCATAAATGAATTTAAAGAGAAGTTTATTGTCAGGCTTCTGACTATCAAAACTTTAGAGGATTACATTTCTTCTGTTTTTAGATTTTGTATAAGTTGAATTTGGAAGCAGAGAAAACAACAGTTAGAGTCAATAGTCAAAACCAATATTGACTGTTGACTGTTCATTTTTATAAATATAAAAGCTTTCAGAATAACTTACCAATATGAAAGGTGTAGTTGTGACTGAAGCTAGTTTAAAAAAGATAAATTGACCTATCAATCCTTACTATTTTTTTATACAACGACTTACCAAACATCTTTTGAAACAAAAATTACCGTATATACACTTAATTCAATCAACAAATCTCACAAAACATAACTTAATCCAATTCAGTGAAAGCCCGCTCCTCTTTCAAAAGCAGGGAATTTAGCCAATTTATTCAGGAGAATTAGAGAATCTTCCAGAGCAAAATCTCATGAACACTAAGTATATTGAGATTAAACTAAATATTATATAGGACTCATATTTGATTTCTGAAAAAACTCAGTACATCTTTATTCCTATCTTCCCAGTCCCCAGTCCCCGATCTTTACGAGTAATCAGGAATCAAATAGGATTGCTATACGACGCAAGGGTTTGTACAGAGTTGAAACTTATACTAGTGAAATAACGTCCAACTTTGAGTTAAATTAGATTCGTTCCTTGGATCTGTTACAAAATGTTAGATTTACCCGATCCATTTTGTGAAAGGTGTATCCTCCACACTTTAAGCAGATTTCTGTTCTCAACTAAAAAAACATAACTTTACAAAAAATTTAAATTGGCAGAATGCCCCAAATGCCTGATACATAATATGTTTGGACTTTTTGAAGGAAAAGCGAAACATCAATGTAGAAATTTCTGCATAATTTTAGTGAATTCAGACGTAATAAAAGTAGAATCACTGAGCTATTTTCATGAAATTCATGAAATTCATGAAATCTGGGGCAGCTGCCAGTTAAACAATTAGGTGGGACGAATGGGGGTTGTAATGCAAACTTCAAAATTGAGTTTCGAGGAATGCAATCTCATTATGACAATAGATGTGGAAAAACTGGCTCTAGATTGGCAAAAGCGCTTGGCTGTGGAATGTCCAGACCAAAATGAAGCCGCAAGGCAAAGCATTGTTCTCTGGCTGTTGGGATCTGACTCAAAACGGTTCGATCTGTATAATCCTAAAGAACTAGATATCGCCAAGCAAGCGATGGAATATCGCTGGAGGATTTTACGTCAACGCTACTTGGGGTTGGGGCGAGAACGTGCTTATCGCAACTTGATAACCCGATTGGGGAGTTTAGTAACATTACGGAATAAAATTCAGACTTGGGTTTCCCTCAGCCGCGATCGCCAGCGTAGTGTAATGGATGTGTTACAAGAAGTACTCCAAGAGTTACTCCAAAACGACAGCCAGATGCAACAGCAAATGGCTGATATTGCCAAATATACAACCGATAGACGATTGGGAGATGCTCTGCTATTTGCCAGTTTAGAAGAATATTGTCTGCGACCGGTACGCAATCAACCCCTATTAGCTTATCGATTTGTGAATTATTTGCGTCGCACTCAGCGTGGTGGTTTAACCCAAGTGCCAGGACGTGATTTGGTTCGACTAGTCTCAGAAGAAGTTCTTACAGACGACAGTGACAATCGAGTTAACTTAGTCGATAGTCAGGCGATCGCAGAATATATTGAAGCACAACAACTAGAAGAACAACAAGGGCTGCGCCAGTCAGTACAAAAAGAATTTGAAAATTATTTACAAGAAAATCTCGGTACAGAAGCAGTAGAATGGCTACGGCTGTATCTGCAAGGTAAGTCCCAGGAAGAGATTGCCAAAAAAATGAATAAGCCGACGAAAGAAGTCTACCGTCTGCGAGAAAAAATTAGTTACCATGCTGTACGTGTTTTTGCCCTCAAAGGCAATCCAGAACTCGTAGACAACTGGCTCTCAATTTCCTTGCAAGAACATAACTTGGGATTAACCCAAAACCAATGGCAGCAACTTGATGAAAAATTGACTCCTCTAGGGCGACAAATCTTAGATTTGCGCAGAGCAGGTAATTCAATAGAAGCCATAGCCGAACAGTTAAAACTCAAAACCCATCAAGTGCTGGGTGAATGGACAAAAGTCTATCTTGCAGCCCAAGCTTTAAGAACCCAAGAGTAGCCTGTAGTGGAAAATGGAGCATAGGGAAGTGGGGAATGGGAAGCAGGGAAACAGGGGAGAAATCAATTCAAAATTCAAAATTCAAAATTCAAAATTGAAGATTCAATCCCCATACTCAATGCCCAACGCCCAATGCCCAATTTTCAGTATGATCGCTAATCCCTAATCTAAAATTCATACTTTACTTACATTTACTTAAGTATATATAATTGGAATTTTAACAAGTTAACAAAGTATCTTTATTAACTACCTATTCAATTAGAGGCAAAATATAAGTAAACACCAACGAATCAAATCTATGTTGTCTTCAAAGGGCGAACTAAATGATACCGTAGCAAATGGACAGCAAATGCTAACTGCCGCTCAAACGAGGTGGGAGCAAGAAGGCGATCGCGAACAAATGTTCCACCTAATCGATCATCTTTTGTCCTTTGAAGCTTGCCTCTACCACCAAATTTTACCCTTGAGATTAGAAGACAAAAGCCTCTTGCTGGGTATGGTTTATCCAGAAGAAAGCGAAGCCCTAGATTACGTTGGTCGCATTTTGTCTTCTATCAATTGCACAATGGTGATTGAGGCGATCGCAGCCGATGCTCACCGCAGAATACTATCAGCCTACCTCAACCACAAGAATATATCCCAGCTAGATGCCCAACAAGTGCATCAGCCAACAGTGGACTTTCCCCCAACAAATAGCCCAGCTACGATTACTGACATACCTAGTCCTTCCCTAGATGCCGACTCAGAATCAAATCAACAACCAGTATTGACGGCGTTTCAGACACAAAAGCATCAAAATTCTGGACAGCGGGTAGACTTGCCTCCGATCCCAGAGCTAGACCAATCATCTCAAACTACGACGTTCTTCACCCCTATTTCCAGAACTCAGTCGGGAGAGGATTTTGAACCCACATCATCCAACAATTTACCTATTTTTCCCACACAATCTTCCGAACTACTGAATCCGATTGAGTTGCTAACAACACTGCCACCAAAAAAATTACTAGAAGAATTACTAGGGCGAATCTTAGCTGGGGGAATTGGTCGGCTGTATTTAGAAAGACAAGCTTACGAAGGCAGAATACTGTGGAGTGACAATGGAGTTTTACAGTCTGTATTAGACAAACTGCCGCTCTCAGTTTTTCAAGGAGTATTGAATGAATTAAAGCGGTTTGCTTCCCTGCCTGTAACCACGCTTGCAGAACCAAAACAGGTAGAAAAGGAATACGTGTATCAAAAAAATCGCTTATTATTACGCTTGCGAGTCATGCCGGGAATCTACGGCGAAGAGGCAACACTCCAAGTATTGCGGGGAGCAGCATTAAAATTCTATCAACAACAACAATTGACGCGTATAGGCCGCGATGCTTTAGGAATTTCTCAGCAACTAAGCATTAAGTTACATGAACTACAAGAACAACTTTTACTGAATCCTAGCCTTGATTCTCAGCAATTAGAGGCTTTAGTTGCCCTGAATCAATTAGTGAAAAATTTAGACCAACAGATCAAAATACTGGCACTAGATAGCAATCTACCAACAAAGAGTAAATCATCAATCAGTAGGTGAAAACGCTGATTTCGTTAGCATACATAATTGTTATGTTGTAATGGAATCTCAGACAGATAAAGCTTAGAGATTCATCTTCAAATAAATACAAATTTTGCGATCGTATTCTGAGTAAGATTACGGTTTAAACAAACTTAAATAGTAGCAAAGTTAGTTTACCCTCTTAAATCCTATTGTTGCAAATATTTCATGCTAACTGAGGTTTTTAGTGAACTTTTCCCCTTAATGAGTACAGCCAATCCACAGACTTTGGAATGGCTACTCAACGTTGCAATTGAACATGAATATCCATCTGGGCGAGCCGTTGTGATGGAAGATGCCTGGGGTAACGCCGTTTACTTGGTGGTTTCTGGTTGGGTCAAAGTCCGGCGTACCGTCGGGGAAGATTCAGTAGCTTTGGCAATTTTTGGGCGTGGCGATTTTTTTGGAGAAATGGCAATTTTGGATGAATCTCCACGCTCAACTGATGTCATTGCCCTTTCACCCGTGAAATTGCTTAGTATCTCCAGAGAGCGGTTTATTCAAATATTGTTTAAAGACCCGCAGTTACATCACCGGATGTTGCAACTAATGGTGCGGCGATTGCGGCAAATTAACCAGCGCCTACAAATGCGGTCTTCACCACCAGCAGTCAAACTCGCCCATACTCTAGTGACTTTGGGTGAAAGCTATGGTCAGGAATCAAACTTAGGAAGAGAAATTTTTAACATTCCCTTTAAAGATTTAGCAGAGGTGACAGAAATCGGCGTTGAAGAAACCACCAAAATCATGGAAAAACTCCATGAAAAAGGGTGGATAAAGATTGATAGCGTCAACAACATCACTTATCTTGTGAACTTCAAACAGTTGATGAACTTAGCTGGCAAAGTCTGATTCTTTTATTTATTCAGCGATCCCAAGTTTGGAGGTAGCTGTAATGCTTGATATATTAGGATTTAGAAAAAGATTATACGGAAAGTTTCTGTATAATAAATAGTTAGCCATCTTCCGTCACTGAGAGTTGTTGATAACGAAAGGTTCTTAGTCAATGGCACAGGTTGGGTATGCAAAAGTTGAACAAGGAGGTAGATGAACAACTCTAGCATTCAGGGTAGTTGCCTTTGTGGAACGGTGAAATTTGAAGTGAACCCGCCGTTCCAAAAAATGGTTCATTGCCACTGCTCGCGGTGTCGCAAAGGCACGGGCACAGGCCATGCTACAAATCTAACCGTTGAACCAAAAAAGTGAAGACAATACCATCATAACTCTGGGACTTAGACACAATGCAGGGAATGCGATCGCCTTTACCTGCCAAAATAGGCGTCAGATTCGGTAGTGTCTTGTAAAGCTGAATAAAAGCCTGAAACTCAGTCGCAGTAACCACCCCCACCGCTGGAGTAATATCTAATTCTGCGTGGTGTAGCGCACTTTTTAAAAGTGTTTTATTACAAATGGGTTTTCCAATTAGAGAATCTCCGCCAGTAAGGATTTTTGGTGCGTTGGCGTAGCTCATTGTATACATCGCAGACTGCTAAATATGGCTGAAATACTCAAATAGCCTGTAGTAATTATGTACAATGCATAAGTAGTATATTAGTTATGCAAAAGAAATAAAGTGTAATCTTTATTTGATAAAAAGTGGATTTATCCGTGGAGTCAAAACTTACAATACTGTCTTTTCTACGAGATGCAGTGCGATCGCACTGCATCTCGTAGCCTATTAACAATTACCTCAGCAAACAAGATGACTGAAGCAACAGCAACTCGTCCCAATACCTATATCAAGGAAACTGGGCCAATGATTCATTACCTGGTGGCAATGTCCCAACCAGAAACCCATCTGTTTGAGGTGACTTTACGCCTTGTCAATTATTCCTCACCGATTCTTGATTTAAAATTGCCCGTTTGGACACCAGGTTCTTACTTAGTCCGAGAATACGCCAAGAATTTACAGGATTTTGAGGCTTTTGCAGAAAATAAGCCTTTAACTTGGCGTAAGCTTGGTAAAAATCATTGGCAGATAGACAAAACAAATGTTTCAGAATTAACTGTACGTTACCGCATTTTTGCCAATGAGCTATCGGTACGAACCAATCACTTAGATGCTACCCACGGTTATTTTAACGGTGCGGCACTATTTTTTAGAATACCTGGCTGGGATAAGCAACCCATTCGCGTCACCATCGTACCACCGCAGCCAAAATGGCAGGTAACTACTGCCTTACCACCCGTTGGTGAACAAACAAATACTTTCTTGGCTGGCGATTTTGATACTTTGGTGGATACTCCCTTTGAGATTGGTTCCCACCAATTGTATAAATTTGAGGTATTAGGAAAACCCCACGAATTGGCAATCTGGGGACAAGGTAATTACCAAGTTCAGCAAATGATTGCTGATATCCAAAAAATTATTCAAGTAGAAGCGCAGATGTTCGGCGGTTTGCCATATAAACGATATGTGTTTCTGCTACATTTATTTAGCCAAGCTTTTGGCGGTTTGGAGCATAAAGACTCTTGCTCCTTAATTTACCAGCGTTTTGGATTTCGCGCTCAGGAAAAATACGATCGCTTTCTGCAATTAGTTGCACACGAATTTTTTCACTTGTGGAATGTCAAGCGAATCCGCCCAAAAGCATTAGAGGTTTTTGATTACGACCAAGAAAATTACACACCATCATTATGGTTTTGTGAAGGTACTACTAGTTACTATGACTTGTTAATTCCTTTGCGGGCGGGAATTTTTAATGTTCAGTCGTATTTAAATAACTTAAGTAAGGAAATTACCAGATATGAAATGACACCGGGGCGCAAGGTACAAACCGTTTCCGAGTCGAGTTTTGATGCCTGGATAAAACTTTATCGCCCGGATGCCAATAGCGGTAATTCCCAAATTTCTTACTATTTAAAAGGAGAAATGGTATCGTTATTGCTGGATTTGCTGATTCGCTCTACTCACAATAATCAGCGCTCCCTTGATGACGTGATGCTAAAAATGTGGCAGCAATTTGGGCAAGCTGAAATTGGTTATACCCCAGAACAGTTACAAGAAGTTATCGAATCTGTTGCCAGAATTGATTTGACTGATTTCTTTAAACGCTACATTGATAGTACTGATGATTTGCCTTTCAATCAGTATTTAGAACCCTTTGGCTTGCAGTTGGTAGTCGAACAGCAAGAAGAACCTTACCTGGGCGTGAGAATAAATACAGAGAATGGGCGGGAGATCGTTAAGTTTGTGGAAATTGGTTCACCTGCACAAGTAGGGGGAATCGATACAGGTGATGAGTTGTTAGCAATTGATGGGATTAAGATAACAGGAGGTGGCTTAAGCGATCGCCTCAAAGATTATCAACCAAACGATAACATTCAAGTCGCAGTTTTCCACCAAGACGAACTGCGTACTTATTCCATCACTCTCGCGTCACCACATCCGACTCGATATCAGGTGAAGCCCGTTGATTATCCTAACTCCAAACAGCAACAAAACTTTGCTGGATGGCTTGGGGCTGCGATCGCTACTGTTTAATTAAGGGGCATGGGGCATTGGGCACTTGTACTGAGCGTAGTCGAAGTATTGGGCATGGGGAAAGGGAAAGGGGTAAGGGGAAAAGGGGAAAGATTAAATTTATTCCTTTTCCCTTTAACCTTTAACCTTTTCCCCTGCTCCCCCTGCCCCCCCTGCCCCCCTGCCCTACTCCTAAGCCGTTCTCACCGCTCCAGAGTAAATCAAACCCCGTTGCAGATCCAGCGTTATAATCGCCCCATCTCGAATCGCCTGCGTTGCCTGCTTCACACCGACAATGACTGGTACACCGAGACGCAAGCCAATTACTGCTGCGTGACTTGTGAGAGTTTCATCTTCGGTAATAATTCCGGCAGCTTTCCGAATTGCCTCAACAAAATCGGCACTAGTGCGGGGTGCAACCAAAATATCTCCAGGATTAAAGTTACTCACATCCATGCCAGTACTTGCCACCCGTGCGCGACCACTTACTGAACCTTGCCCCAGCCCAATTCCGTGACCTAGTACTGCCGTCACCACCTCTACTTTAATCAAATCTGTAGAGCCAGAAATCCCCTGGAGTGTGCCAGCGGTCATCACTACTAAATCTCCTTGGGACAGTAACTGAAGTTCCTGAGCCACGTTAATCGCAGCCTGAAATGTCTGACCAGTGGAAGGTAATCCTAGCACCAACAACGGTTTGACTCCCCACACCATCTGTAGCTGCCGCGCTACATTTACATGGGGTGTCACTGCCAAAATCGGTGTTTGGGGACGGAACTTAGAGACATTGCGAGCTGTTGCCCCAGTTTGGGTTAGGGTCATTATTGCAGATGCGCCTAATTGTTCGGCAATTTGACCTACAGCTTGACTAATCGCATTGGGAATGGAGCGCCGGGAATCTTTTAAAGAACGTAAGTTTAAGTGTTGGGCTTGTTCTTGCTCCATCCGCTCGGCAATTCGTGCCATCGTCGCCACTGCTTCTACAGGGAAGCTACCCACGGCGGTTTCATTGGAGAGCATTACCGCGTCTGTGCCGTCTAAAATCGCGTTTGCCACATCCGAAACTTCAGCGCGAGTCGGACGGGGATTGCTCACCATGCTATCTAACATTTGAGTAGCGGTGATGATCGGAATCCCCAAGCGATTTGCTGTCGCAATTAGCCGTTTTTGGAGTACCGGAACATCTTCTGCTGGCAATTCCACCCCTAAGTCGCCTCTGGCAACCATCACGCCATCACACAAAGCCAGAACCGCTTCCATTTGTTCAATAGCTTCGTGCTTTTCAATTTTGGCAACCACTGGCACTAGCTTGCCTGTACTAGAAATTAGTTCTTTAATTTCGATCATGTCCTGGGGATTGCGGACAAAGGAAAGTGCCACCCAATCGACACCCTGATCTAGACCAAACATTAGATCCTCTCGGTCTTTGTCGGTCATTGCCTTAATTGACAAGTAAACGCCGGGAAAGTTTACGCCTTTGTTGTTAGAAAGTTTACCAGGTACGGTGACGCGACAATGCAAATCACCTTTGTCCCGGTTTATTTCCTCCACCAGCATTTCTACTCGTCCATCGTCGAGGAGAATTTTTGCCCCAACTGGGACTTCTTCAGCTAAATAATCGTAGGTGACGCAACTAATTTCTTGCGTACCGATCACCGGACGATTTGTCAAGGTGAAGCGATCGCCTTTTGCTAAAACTATAGAGCCGTTATCAAACTTCCCCAAGCGAATTTTTGGGCCCTGCAAGTCTTGGAGAATAGCCACTGGCTGATTTAATTCAAAAGCGGTTTGCCGAATTAAGCGAATACTACGCTGATGGTCGGCATGAGTTCCGTGAGAGAAGTTTAGCCGTAGCGTCGTGGCTCCCGCTTCAATAATCGCCTTGAGCATTTCAGGACTGCTAGTAGCGGGGCCAATAGTAGCGACAATTTTTGTCCGGCGCAGAGAATCTCGTAATTGCATAAGGGCTGAAGTTAGGGAGCTATCTGGGAAGTCATCGTAACTGAAGTGGCATCTCCTTTTCAGTCACTGCTATATCAATCAGATATAAGCAGTTAGATGAGGGTTTATGGGAGAGTGGAGGCTGTGGGATAGAGTAGATATAGTACATCAATCTTGTATCCATCCTCCCAACGAAGGAGTTTATTCCATCAACTTCTTGCCGATTGTCATACCCCACTTATCAGTAAAGACTAGGCTTCGTTTGGAATCATAGCGTTATTCATCTGCTGATATGCAAAGCTGTGGATAAATCTTGCTATACAAAAATTTGCAAAACTTTATCATTCAATAATATTTATCGTATATTCGTAATGTCTGCTCAAGAAGGAGTTAATGTTAGAGATGATCGCATCGGAGGCACAAAAGCCACTGACAATCCCACCCAAGGAATTTTTAACGCCTCCTGGTGATTTCAATCCGACGCTACTGCTGTTTTGTGTTGCTGTATCCATGCTGGTGTTATCCAACTTTGGTTACTGGCTCTGGGAATGGCCGCACTGGCTATGCTTTTGCGTTAATACGATCGCCTTGCATTGTGCTGGAACCGTAATTCATGATGCCTGTCACCAATCTGCCCATCGCAACCGCGTGATGAATGCGATGTTAGGACATGGCAGTGCGTTGATGCTAGCTTTTGCTTTTCCTGTATTTACGCGGGTGCATTTACAGCATCATGGTCATGTAAATCATCCTAAAGACGACCCAGATCATTATGTTTCTACAGGTGGGCCGCTGTGGCTGATTGCAGTGCGCTTTTTGTATCACGAGGTGTTTTTCTTTCAACGGCGACTGTGGCGGAAATATGAGCTATTAGAATGGTTCATTAGCCGCTTAATTATTGGTGTGATTGTTTATATCTCAGTGCAGTACCACTTTTTGGGTTACATTCTCAATTTTTGGTTTATACCGGCTTTTGTGGTCGGCATAGCACTAGGATTATTTTTTGACTATTTGCCTCATCGTCCTTTTGCGGAGCGCGATCGCTGGAAAAATGCTCGTGTCTATCCTAACCCGATTCTCAATATCTTGATTATGGGACAGAATTACCACTTAATTCATCATTTGTGGCCTTCTATTCCTTGGTATAATTATCAACCTGCATACTATGTAATGAAACCGCTTTTAGATAAAAAAGGATGTTATCAAACTTCAGGATTGTTACAGAAAAAGGATTTTTTTGAGTTTGTTTACGATATTTTTTTAGGAATTAGATTTCATCATCAAAAAGAATAGAGTTGTTGCATAAAGCGATCGCCTACGGCGGGCTGCGCCAACGCCTTAAAAATCTCCGATTTCAACAACCGCACCCGGAGCGATTGTTGCTAAGATACTGCGAACACTGGGTATTCAATGGAAGCAAATCAGATAGGCGATTACTAGATGCCACGAGAACAACGACCGCAACTCCAGCCTGTTGCAAGTTTTGCTGATATTGTAAGTTTTGGTCTGTTGTGAGGAGAATCGTGAAACTTTCCTGGATCATCAGTTGCAACAGTTCACCATTCTTTTTGCCTGACCATCCCATTTCCACAACTGTGCGTACCTCATAATCAGTGAGTTCACGTTTTAAGGGTCGTGGAACACACTCATCAAGCAGAATTAGCATAAGCGGTCAGCATTTCCTTTGCTAATTCAAGAGCGGCGTAGGCGTAGCCCGTCGTAGACATCGCTTGCTCACGGCTAACACTGGGAAAGTGATCTAAAAACTCATCCAGTGAGTCACCCGCTTCTAGGTAATCGAGCAAGGTTTTTATCGGCACACGAGTATTAACAAAAACAGGGGTTCCCCCCAATATATCAGGGTCGCTATGAACAACACGCGATGTGGATGTCATATAGTTAGTATACGTGCGACAAATTACCTTCCGATCCTAGCTCTGATTCTCTCGTAAATCTCAGCATATATTCCATATTCTTGAAGCCTTATTTAGCGCAGCTTCATAAAGAATTAGTATTACAATTAAACATAGAGTATGACAATGTATTATCAAATAAATATGCCATCGAATCTGCTCACGCTTGTCAAGATTTTCTAGTACTTCATAGGATTATTTATTTTTGTCCCAAGAATTGATTGCTCTTTATCTTTTATGAGAAAATTAGAGCTATTAATTCTAATAACCTCATACATTTCTGCCACAAACACTGAACCTAAAGTAGCTACCATATCTGCAATAGAAATCTTAAAGACTAATGGAACCTTAAAATTAAAAAATGATTTTGGCATAGTTTTAACATTTAAATACAACTTTTTTTGACTAACGTACCATACTCCAGTAAATTTATTACCTGTTAGAAGTTCTTTAGGTTTAGATAAAAGTAAGGTTTGAATCCTGGTTTGTTCATAAGTCATATCATCTTTAAATTCAATAGTGATTTTTTCCGAACCAGTATTAAAACGCCATTTCCCCAAAAGTAAAATTTCTATTTCTAAATCGGAATGCTTACTAGTATTCATATCTTACCTATCCACAGAATAATTATTTAATTTTTCTCTCAACTTAGGTGAATAGTTGCGTGTATCAAAAATGCTTTAATTTCCTACTATCCATATCTTTTGATGATTTTGTCTAAAAAATTTTTGAATATCATGAATGCAAACTCTTACATTATTAAGATACTCTCACTTGGCAAAGTGCATATGCATAAACTTTCGTAACGAGCGTCTGTTCATCCTCACGCTACAACTGAACTTCTGCATCCGGGTAGGTGACTTGGAGTGCTTCTACTTGTAAGCATCGCCTAATCCTTCCACCCTGATTCGTTATTAATGCCTATATCGATGTTCTGCTGTAGCTTGTTATTTCCCTACTTCTTCTCTGTGTGCCAATAACCAGATAATAGACCTCTTGCAAAAATATATTTTTGCACTCTTAGGGAAAAGGGTAAAGGTTAAAGGAAAAGGATTTTGAGTTTCTTTACCCTTTTCCCCCGCCCCTTTTCCCCAAACCCTTGCGAAGCGTTTTTACTTCAAGCCCATAACTAAAGTTATGGGGTTCCCTTTCCCCTTTCCCCTTTAACCTTTTCCCTGCCCGAAGGGCGTTGACGGCAATGGCTTTTCGGCCCACCCCACAAAATTGGATAAGGCTACCAATTACCTACAGGTTGAGCAGTTGGAGAAAACATTGAGGGATCGATTGAAATGCCCAATCCTTTAGCTACACGACGACCATAAGAAATATCTGCCCGGAAGAAGTGGCAAAGTTGGCGCATTTGGATATCCTGTCTCGCTTGAGAGAGACTGCCGACGATATTATGAGCAAGACGCTCTTGCTGCTCAGGAGTTAGTAACCGATACAAATTACCTGCTTGGGTGTAATCGTCGTTTCCTTCACGATGACTGTAACGATCGACTGTGACATCGCCTAAATGACTAGGTGTTTCTGCATAAGCTGGATTTTCTTTGGGCGTACCCTCAGCACTATTCGGTTCATAGTTAGGAACGCTACCGTGATTGTTCCCTGGCGCCATAAAGCCATCTCGCTGATAATGCATCACTGGACATTTTGGCTGATTAACGGGTAGTTGTTGATAGTTACCACCCAAGCGATACCGTTGAGCATCTGGGTAAGAAAAAATTCGAGCTTGCAGCATTTTGTCTGGAGAGAAACTAACGCCAGGAACTACCGCACTAGGGCTAAAAGCGGCTTGCTCTACTTCGGCAAAATAATTCTCAGGGTTACGATTTAGCTCTAATATCCCGACTTCAATTAAAGGATAATCTGAGTGCTTCCAAACTTTGGTCAAATCAAAAGGATTATCAGGATGTTTTGCTGCTTGCTCCTCGGTCATCACCTGAATACACATCCGCCACTTGGGATAGTCACCTTGAGCGATCGCTTCAAACAAATCGTGAGTCGCATGATCGGGATCTTCACCCTTAATCTTAGCCGATTCTTCCTCCGTCAAGGTTTGATGCCCTTGCAGAGTCTTAAAGTGAAATTTACACCAGACGCGATCGCCATCAGCATTAATTAAACTAAAGGTGTGGCTACCAAAGCCGTCCATGTGGCGATAGGTTTTGGGAATTCCCCGATCTGAAAAGAGGATTGTCACCTGGTGAAGCGATTCTGGACTGAGTGACCAAAAATCCCATCTTGCATTATGGTCTTTGCAATTGGTTTGGGGATTGCGCTTTTGGGTATGGATAAAATCAGGAAACTTCAGGGGGTCACGGATGAAGAAAATAGGGGTATTGTTACCTGTGATATCCCAGTTGCCCTCTTCAGTGTAAAACTTGATGGCAAAACCTCTAGGGTCACGCTCGGCATCTGCTGAACCTTTTTCTCCCCCGACTGTAGAAAAGCGCAGGAGAACTTCAGTTTTCTTGCCAATTTCAGAAAAAAGTTTAGCTTTACTGTAGCGGGTGATGTCATTGGTGACAGTAAAAGTACCGAAAGCAGCCGCACCTTTAGCGTGGACAACTCTTTCGGGAATACGTTCTCTGTTGAAATGAGCCAGCTTTTCTAAGAGGTGGAAATCCTCGATTAATACAGGCCCACGCGCTCCAGCCGTGAGTGAGTTCTGATTATCAGCAACAGGAATACCGTCAGCAGTTGTCAAGTTTTGCGGTTCAGTCATGGTTCAAGAAGCTCTCCATGTAAGTTACTTAGATTGCCCACAGTACATTTTAGTCAGTAGATTGACGGATGCCTACTGATAGAACAATTTAATTCATAGTCATAACGAGTTTATATATAAAGCATACTCGATATGATTATGAATTACAAGGAATTTTTTTGTCTTTTGGTAAGAAGCTAGAAGGGCGGTTAGAAACCGCGTCTATACAGGTAAAATTCACCTCTGTAGGTTGAAAAACCTTAATTTTACGTGAGTTCGACAAGCCCTTTTTTGACCTCTCCCCCAACACCTCTCCGACACCCAGAGGCAAGTCAAAACCCTAATTTATGGTTGCTCCTCCCTCTCCCACGGGGAGAAGGAGGTTGTCCGGGAGAGGTTCATCGAACTCACGTTAATTTGGTGGTCAACAAGAAAGTGGCGGGTCTAAATCCCCCACTAAATTGATTCTGAATTCTGAATTCTGAATTCTGAATTCTGAATTCTGTTTTAAATGTTTGAGAATCAACGAGCAAACATCTGTCGCCTCAATTTGATGTTCATTAACGAGGTGAGTTTGATGGGTGATAAATAGAGGCCCTTCGTCTGGAGAAGTGGTGATATTACCGTGAGAACCACGCACTAGGGAAGCGTCCAGAGGAATCACATCCATTAAGTAGCGAAAACCTAGTTGTTTCTTAAGTAACTTGAGAGCAATTTTTCCTTGAGGAAATTTTATTTGCGGATCGAGGAAAAGTTCTACAGGATCGTAACCAGGTTTGCGGTGGATATCTACGGTTCTAGCAAAATCAGGTGCTTTTGCATCATCGAGCCAATAATAATAGGTAAACCAAGCGTCAGATTGTGCGATCGCTACCAACTCTCCCGATCTAGGATGATTGAGATGGTAGGCTTGTTTTCCCTCTTCATCCAATACTTGCGCTACGCCTTCAGTCGCTTCTAAAAGCGATCGCACTTTCGGGATATACGCCGGATCGTTCACATAAACATGAGCAATTTGATGATCGGCAACAGCAAAGGCAATGCTAGCACCGAAATCGAGCAGTTCTCGCCCTAATTCCTCGCGCACAGCAATTAAACCATTTTCTCGTAGTACGCGGTTCAAATCCACCGCTTTAGAAACTGGGGTAATGCCATACTCAGAAAGAATAATTACTTGAGTATTTCGTGCTTGATAATATTCAATTAAATCACCACAAACAGCATCAATTTCTCGCAAATCCGCTTGAATCTGTGTTTGATTGTTACCAAACTTTTGCAGACAGTAATCTAAATGTGGTAGATAAACTAGTGATAATGTCGGGCTGTAACGTTCCTCAATCCATTTTGCGGAATTGGCAATCCATTGGCTAGAACTAATGGTAGTTTTTGGCCCCCAGAAATCGAACAAAGGGAAGTTTCCTAAATCAGATTGAATTTGCGATCGCACATCACTAGGATGGGTATAAATATCAGGTAATTTTCTCCCATCTGCCGGATACATCGGGCGCGGCGTAATTGCATAATCTACTGAAGAATACATGTTGTACCACCAAAAAAGGTTGGCACAAGTAAAGTTTGGATCGATTGATTTAGCTATTTCCCAAACTTTGGGAGCTTGCACTAGTTTATTAGACTGCCGCCAAAACTTCACTTCACATTCATCACGGAAGTACCAACCATTAGCGACAATTCCATGTTCTTTAGGCAATTTTCCTGTTAAATAAGTAGCTTGAACCGAACAAGTTACAGCAGGTAGAACTTTTTTAATGGGAGCCACTTGCCCTTTATCAGCCCAAGAAGATAAAAACGGCGTATTTTCTCCTAGTAAACTGGGCGTTAATCCTACGACATTTATAACAACTGTTTTTTTCATAAACTTAGTTTCTTCTTAATTTGCGACGAATTCTTTTAATACCCACTCAAATTCTCGCTGAATAGAAGTCAGCATATCTATCTTCATTTCTGACGGCAATACATCCCAAGTGTAAGTCTCAATTTCTAAATGCGAGCAAGCATTGTTTACCTGAAGTAAATGCAAAACAGTAGCGATGTCATCTTGGGTAGATTGCAAAATTTGATAATCATGAATAAAAATAGGTACATGGAAGTGAGTACGCCATTCTTCAGCTAGAGATTGCTCTAAATGTGGTAATGCAGTTATTAAATCAGGATAGTGGTGGAGTGTACCATCGCTACGACGTTCTATTACCTGATGAAGATAAGTAGATTCTGCGAAAGGACGTAAACGCTCAACTATTAAACTACGCTTCTCAACCTCAGCAGGGATTTTTACTTTAATTGCAGCGCTGATTTGAATTTTACCAATTTTAATTCCTGCCGATTGCAAACGCGTAAATACAGATTGTGGCTGTTCATATTCAACTGAAAAATGGCAGGTGTCATAACAAATGCGAACGTGTTCTAGCAATTTAGTTTCTGCTAAATCCTGCTCAATATTTAACTTGTCTGATAAATAACTACCACCTATTGGCAATAACCAATTTTGATAAAAATCAATTACTTCTGAAGTATTTTCAATTAAACCATCAGGCTCAGGTTCTAAATCAATATGAAGAATCTTGTCTGTTTCTTCATGGATGCGAATCATTTCTATAACAACTGATGCTATATTCAAACAACTCTTTTTTAGAACCGTTTCAAAAGTTGCTTGGTCTTTTATCCACCAAGGTTTATAGGATAATGGTAGTGTAGAAATTCCGCCATCAAGTCCTTGGGGTAATAGACTAGCTAAAATATGTGCCAAGTTTAATGTATAATTAGCTCGTTCTTGTGTAGACCAATCTGGTGCATAAACTTGATCTTTTACTACTTGTCGATGAAATCCGCCATAAGGAAATCCGTTTAAGGTGAAAACATATAAATCTTGTTGAGTTAGCCAAGCTTGAAATTGAGCTAAGTTATTACTTTCTAAAAGTTCTTTTGCAGCAACATCTGCTAACCTCAAGCCAATCCCAAAAGGTTCGGTAGGCGATAAACGTGATTTTAGTTCGGGAATATACTTCTTTAAATTTGCGAAAACCTCTAGCCAATTTTCACCAGGATGAATATTACTGCAATAAGTTAAGTGTAAATTATTGTTGTTTGTAATTTTCATTTTCTACCTCTATTCCTTGTCTATGTAATCTGTTTTCTTTGACTTAAACTATTTCACAAAATACTTGTTAGATATTCATAATTAGGGGCGCATAGATGTGCGCCCCTATAGCCAATTTATGGTATTACTGGGTGTATACATTCAAGTTAAGTAACAGCAAATACTTTTGCTAACTTCATCGAAAATGGTAGCAAAATTAGAACTAATAAACCGTAATACAAACCAGCAAAACCAGATGCAATGGTTGCATCTAATACTATTAGAGATAAAACGCCTATTCTCACAGCATTTCTAATATTTTCAGCTATCGGTTCGCGCGCTGCTTTGATAAAGTTAGGCAAGATTCTGATAGCCAAGAAAATAGCGAATGGTAGGGCTGCGATCGCTGTATACTCTTCTAATAATCCTAAAGCTAAAACTGCTGTCAAAACTATTGCAATTAGAAGTAGCGCCAGGACTCCCGTAATCTTCTTACCACCGTGAACTTCACCCTGACTAATTGCCGTGATAGCAGCAATATAAAGAACAGGAATCAGCGCTAAATACCAACGTTCTCCGATGATTTCGGGTACAGCACTTACACCTAATAATAAGTTACTACCACGACACAAACCCATATTTAAAGGGCCGAAAAAAGGATGATGTTTGGCGAGTGAGTTATAGAGGAGGCATGAAAGAGTAATAAATGTTGCGATCGCAGCACTCAACAACGATACTTGAAAAGCAGCTATAATCCCGATTGCAAACAGTATACTCCCTAATAAAGTAGCATTTTGACGAGATACGCGACCACTAGGAATTGCTCTATTTGGTCGCTCTTTAGCATCTAATTCGGCATCGAAAACATCGTTAAAAACTATCCCGCCACCGTATAAACCAGTTGTCGCCAATAACAACCAAGCTAATGGAATTAAGATGGCAAAAGTTGCTTCGCCATTAATTAATTTAGTAAAAATAATTCCAGAACCGGAAGCAGCAAAACCTAGAAGAATATCCGCCCAAGCAGTAACAATATTAGCAGGACGTATCAATTCCAGATAACCTCGCCAACTTTGAAAATTTAAGCTTGCAACATTCACTTATCTGCCTCCGTGCTTACTATTTCTCAAAATAAATCGCATATTACAAATCAATTAGATATTTATGCAATTTATCTTCTTTTGTACAGACGCGATTAATCGCGTCTCTCCCCAATTTTCTATTCAATCAACACAAAATCTGAAACTGATTTGATTCCTGGTTCTTGTCCGCGTAGCACAGAATTCCCACTGAACATTTGACGTTGATCGATAGATTGAGGATTGAGCCAATCTGAAGCTTTCATTTGCCCAGTTTGACTGTAAGCAGCTAGGGCATTTTCATAACAAACTGCTCGCACATGTTCTTCAGGAATGCCCCTATCTAACATCAATTGAGCCGTTTTTGGGACTGCCAAAGGATCGCTAATACCCCAATCAGCGCTACTATCTACAATGATGCGATCGCATCCATACTTACGGACAACTTCTACCATCCGGGCATTACCCATCTTCGTCTGTGGGTAAATCGTGAAAGCTGCCCAAAAACCTCGTCCTAATACTTCTTCAACAGTTTCTTCGTTGTTGTGATCGATAACTACTTGTGAAGGATCTAAGCCATATTCAATACAGCGATCCATACTCCGACTAGCACCCGCCTTTTTATTACGGTGAGGAGTATGAATTAGTACCAACGTATCGAGTTCTTTGGCTAATTCTAACTGTTGACAAAAGTACTTATCCTCTGCTTCTGTCATATCGTCATAGCCAATTTCACCAATGGCAACAACTCCTTCTTTACAGGCGTAAAGTGGTAGCAGTTCCATAACTTCAGCTGCTAGCGCTTCATTGTTAGCTTCTTTCGGATTTAGGCCGATTGTGCAGTAGTGTTGGATGCCAAACTGACTAGCACGAAACCGTTCCCAGCCCACAAGACTACTGAAATAGTCTTTAAATGAGCCAGCGTTAGTTCGGGGTTGTCCTAACCAAAAGGCTGGTTCAATAACGGCGACAATTCCATATTCCCGCATTACTAAGTAATCGTAAGTAGTACGGGAACACATGTGAATGTGAGGATCGATATACATCATGGTTTTAATAATTGGGAATTGGGAATTGGGAATTGGGCATTGGGCATTGGGCATTGGGAAAGACGAGGCAGGAGGCAGAAGTTCTACAATGTTTGAATTTTGAATTTTGAATTTTGAATTTTGAATTGATTTCTCCCCTGCTCCCTTGCTTCTTCCCCAGTCCCCACTCCCTTCATTTGCGGCTAAAACTGCTCCAAGTCAGATTACCTTGTTGAATGGATGACTGTAAATCTGGGTAATGAGAAAGTAATGCTTGCGCTTGGGGTAAAGGAGACTCAGCACAAGCTAAGGCTGCTGCTTCTTGCTCGTGTATATCCCCATTAGCTAGTACTTTTTCCAAATCTGTGATGATGGCGCTATCGGCAAACCGTCCCACAGGTCGCCAAAGTTCTGGCGTAACTGAGCGTTTAGCTGCCCAACGTTCATGGGCATAATCTGCCAACATTCTCGCCAATTCTGGGTTAGCACGCCGATCTAGACCCCAAATTAGATGCAACGGACTGCCGACAAACACAGCCTTCAGTACCATCTGATTCCAGGCAGCATTATCTAAGTAATTTGCTGGATAAGGGTTACGTAGTGCTATGGCTTGAAATACATTACTCATATTGCTGCGAATTCCCTCAGCAGTACGATGGCGATGTAACTCTGGGTGTGGTAATAGCGGCAAACTTTGATAAAGGGCAACTAACTCCCCCATATCGGCAGTGGAGAAGACTCGATCGAGCGATCGCACATAGACCTCAGCATCATCGTGGGGCAAAGCTAAAAGCAAAAGTGTGCGACACCCTTGATCTACACTCCAATTACCAGGATACCAGCCGGGAATCAGATTCTCTGCTGCTTCCAAGTCCTGGAATGTTAGCTGCAAATCCTGTTTACCTAGATAACGCGGCACAGCACTAAAAGCCGTAAAAAACACTCTCTCAGCAGTGCCGCTAGCAATCTGTGCTTGCTTCTGTTCCAACCAAGTAAAAGCTTTCTCTGAAACAGACTTTAACAGCCAATGATGCAGTAATTTGTTTACTTTACTCATGATAAATTCAGGATAAGTTGCCCAACTTATTTGTGACAACCAAGTATAAAATATAGCACTAAACTTAATATTTTGGGTTTAAAGCAGTTAGATAATATCTTACTGAGATTGTAACTTCACTGAATCTATAAAAATCTTCTGATTTTAAATAAGATACTGTAAAGATACCATTTTGATTAGATAAATCTAAAATTATCTTACGCAAAAAATTTAGAATTCTATGTAATAATGATCTCCATTACTAAGCTCAGATATAAAATATAGGCATCAATAAAAATTTTATACTCATATTATTATTTTGAAGCTTATGTATTAAGTAAAAATACTTCTGTAATATGATTATATTAAAGAATAGATTTGTCTGGTAATTCATTTAAGTAATTGAATTGCTTAATAGATTTATCATGTCTATTTTGCTGTAATTTATAATTGCGCTACTAATTTTTTTTACAGTTACTTAAAAAGTAATAATATTCAAATGACTATTCAACAAAAAACCGCTCTTAATCTGCAACCAATTAACCAATGCGTTCGTGTAACCTTCAATTATAATGTTCACTTTACTAAAGGTCTGTTTCAGTTAGATAATCCTTTACTTGCACAAGCGATCGCCGCAGCTGGAGAGACAACCCCAAAACAAGTGCTAGCAGTGGTAGATGGAGGATTTTTACAGTATCAAGATGGGCTATTAAAAAAATTATCAGCCTATGCCCAATGTTACGAAGATGTACTAACACTGAGCGGTGAGCCGATAGTAGTTCCAGGTGGAGAAGTAGTCAAAAACGATTCTAGATTTATAGAGCAAATTCATCAGCGGATCAATGCCGCTGGATTATGCCGTCACTCCTACGTTTTAGCAATTGGAGGTGGAGCCGTCCTAGACATGGCAGGATACGCAGCAACAACAGCTCACCGAGGAATTCGGCTACTACGAGTACCGACAACAGTATTAGGGCAAAATGATTCGGGTGTAGGAGTAAAAAACGGAATCAACGCCTTTGGTAAGAAAAACTTTTTGGGTACATTCATGCCACCTTATGCTGTCTTGAATGACTTTGATTTTCTCACTAGCCTCGACGATCGAGATTGGCGATCGGGTATTGCAGAAGCGGTAAAAGTAGCGCTGATTAAAGATGCAGATTTCTTCGATTTCATTATGACTAATGCCGATAAATTGGCTAATCGAGACATGGACATAATGGAAAGGTTAATCTATCGTTGTTCTCAGTTGCACTTAAAACATATTGCTGGTAGTGGCGATCCCTTTGAAATGGGTTCATCGCGTCCTTTAGATTTTGGACACTGGGCTGCTCACAAACTAGAGCATTTAACTAATTACAGCCTACGGCATGGTGAAGCTGTTGCGATCGGCATTGCTTTAGATACAACCTATTCATATTTAACAGGACAACTCTTACAATCTGAGTGGCAAAGAGTTCTAACTACACTCAAGAAATTAGGCTTTACTTTGTACGTATCGGCATTGACAGAGCAATTAGATCGACTAGACCATCCGCATTGTTTGTTTAGGGGGCTTACAGAATTCCGCGAACATTTGGGAGGAAAATTGACAATTACCCTTCTACAAGGAATCGGAGAGGGAATTGAAGTTAATCAGGTGGATTTGTCTTTGTATAGAGATGCTATTTTAATGCTGCAAGATTGGGAACTTTTGCATTGATTATTCATTGAATGCAATCAGCAGAAGCGATGTTTTACAACAAGTCTAGAGGTGGAGAATAAGATTTTCTTCACCTTTAGCCAATTGCGATTATTTTATGCAAAAATACTGCTTAATTTTCCAGGCGATCGCAGTAATGCGATTCTGCTTGCAGAAAAAGATTGGTCTGCAATTCAAGAGACTCTTTACTTATTATCTGTCCCTGGAATGCGAGAATCTATAAAAGAAGGACTAGCAACCCTGATCCAAGAATGTGATGGGGAGTTGAATTGGTGAGTTAGCAAGCTTCTGAGGAGCCACTTGCAAACCCCGAAGGAGCGAGTTGGAGGTTGATTTACACAAAACAAGCGCAAAAAGACGCGAAGAAATTAGCTTCTAGTAACTTAAAGTAAAAGGCCAAAGAATTACTCGCAGTCCTTAAAGAAAATCCTTTTCAAAATCCTCCACCTTATGAAAAGCTGGTTGGTGACTTATCAGGTGCTTATTCTCGGAGGATAAATATGCAGCATCGGTTAATATATGAGGTCATCGAATCCGAGCAAGTAGTCAAAATAATTCCTACGTGGACACATTACGAGTAAGTTATCTCCTCAACCCTCCTTGGTGTTCGCAATGAAAACCTCGACGCTCCCAAGCTTGCATATCTACATCAGTAAGTTTTGTGACATTTGAGCATTGCGGTTGAATAATTTGACTTAAAATCGCCCAAAATAAGCTGCGCGTTACATCTAATCCAGTTTTAGTCCAGGATTCCTGATTACCAGGAATACCCAACTCCTGAACAATTTCTGGCTCTACCCAAATACCATGAGCGCCAAAAAGAACCTGTGCCATCCATTTAGCTCTGGGTAAATGACTTGGCGAGGTAATCAACATGACTTTATGCACTCCCCAACGGCGCAAAATTGGAATACCATAATAAAAATTTTCAAAGGTAGAATTCGCGCAGTTTTCTAACCAAACGTTTTGTAACTCTGCTAATTCCGCCTCAAAAATTAACCGTATACAGGGATCTGGAGAACCATGAGAAATTAAAATTGGGGTTTGTGGGTATTGTTTTGCTAGTTGGGCAACATACGTTTCTCGACGAATACTGCCACCTAGCACAAAGAAGGCATCTATCGGCTGCGAAGAAGCAAAAACTAAGGTTATAGTAGTAAAAATCAGCCAAACACCCAGGACAACATACAATCCACCACTGAGTTTTTGTAACAATTGCCACAGATTAGTAGATTTTTTGTTAATAGAAATTAATGATTTGTTGGTAAATTTGCGTTTCATGACTTAAGTAAGAAAAACTGCTTTTATTGCTGTATAACAGTACTGCAATTCAGTGAGCAAAGTGCTATCTTATAAAAGTATTCTAGAATGCAAAAATGACGCTAATTAAAGTGTCACACGCTCAGTATAGCCTTCCGGAGTAGACTAACAAACTGAGAAATGATTGTTAATAACTAATGCGGCATTTTGGGCATCATTTAAGGATAAAAATGATGAAGGAGCATAGTTGATTCTGGGGTATAAAAACTTAAAAATTTCTGGAAAGCCTGATTGCTAAACTGTCAACAACACAATTATTCCAGCTAAGTATACATGAACCAATCTGCGAAAAGTTACTCACCGCTCCAAGTAGCCTTGATTGGTGGAGCGATCGCCACAACTGCTACAATCTCTGTGTTCGGTCCCGCTTGGACTCGTGGTGTGCGTGCTGCTCTAGCCCTACAAGACAGCCCAAAAACGATAGTTGACCAAGTTTGGCAACTGGTAAATCATGAATATGTTGATGGCAAATTTAATCAACAAGATTGGCAAGCAACCAGGCAAAGCCTGTTGAGCAAAGATTACTCTTCTAAGGAAGAAGCATACACTGCCATCCGCGAAGCTTTACAAAAATTGGGAGATCCTTACACTCGGTTCATGGACCCCCAACAATTTGAAGCTCTAACTAGCCAAACATCTGGGGAAGTCTCTGGTATCGGCATTCGGATGGAAGTGAACGAAAAAACTCAGCAGCTCACCGTTGTCGAAGCCATAGAAAATTCTCCGGCACTGAAAGCTGGAATCAAAGCAGGCGATCAAATTTTGGCAATTGATGGCAAATCCACTCTCAAAATGAAAGTGGATGATGCTTCTAAGCTCATCCGTGGCAAAGCGGGTACTCCCATTAAGCTACGATTGGGACGCGCAGGCCAAAATGCCTTTGATTTGAAGCTGACAAGGGCAAGTATTGAAGTCCCAACGGTACGCTATACCCTCAAGCAAGAAGGGAATCGCCGCGTTGGTTATATCCGTTTGCGGGAATTTAGCGCCCACGCCGCAGACCAAATGCAACGAGCCATCCGCGATTTGAACACAAAGAAAGTTGATTCTTATGTCTTGGATTTGCGGGGAAATCCTGGCGGTTTGTTGCAGGCAAGCATTGAAATTGCTCGGATGTGGTATGACAACGGCGGAATCGTCAAAACAATAGACCGTGTAGGCAGCAGCGAAGAAACTAAAGCCAATCGCACTGCTCTAACAAATCGTCCTTTGGCAGTTTTAGTGGATGGCAATTCAGCTAGTGCTAGTGAAATCCTTACGGGGGCACTCAAGGATAATAAACGGGCGGTAGTCGTAGGAGGTCAAACCTTTGGCAAAGCCTTAGTCCAGTCAGTTCATGAACTCGCAGATGGTTCCGGCTTGGCTGTCACCATTGCCCATTACTACACCCCAGCGGGAACGGATATTAACCACAAAGGAATTACACCTGATATCAAGCTAGACTTGACAGAGGCACAAGAGCGTCAATTGGCTTCTAATCCCAATTTAATCGGAACTAAGAGCGATCCCCAATATGCTCGCGCGATCGCAATTTTATCAAATAACAACTTTGCCCAACCGCCAGCAAATCAACCGACTCGACCCATGAGCCGCGCCGATAACCTGAAATTTTAAATTGACGCGAAAGATTTGTTACCAGGTGTTTATATAGTAGTATTCCCAAATCCAGATTTTTGGAGTTATGAAAACTGCTTGATATGCCGTTCCAGGATTTTGGTTTGGGAATACTAGCTGTTAATCCCATCTCTAAAATCTCAGATTTATGAATCATCAGCCAGTTGATGCAACCACCGCCACCAGCTTTTTACCAATGGTGTCGGTGGTTGTTCCTATTTATAACGGTGAGGCAGATTTACCAGAGTTAATCAATTGTCTGTTGTCTCAAACTTACCCAAAAGACCGGGTAAAATACTTGTTGGTGGACAACAACAGTAGCGATCGCACTCTTAGCATCCTAAAAATATCTGCCGAAAATTGCCCAATTACAATTCGCCCTTTGAGTGAGAACCAAATTCAAAGCTCCTACGCTGCTCGTAATACCGGCATTCGCGCCGCTACGGGTGAAATTATGGTTTTTACCGATGCAGATTGTCGCCCACAACCGCAATGGTTAGACACACTAATTCAGCCTTTTGTCAACGCAGAAGTAGTAATTGTTGCTGGTGAAATTTTGGCACTACCAGGCACAACTTTGCTAGAACAACACGCAGACCGTCAAGAAACTTTATCGCAAAAGCATACCCTCAACCATTCCTTTCGTCCCTATGGCCAAACAGCTAATTTGGCGATTCGGCACATTGCCTTTGAAAAAGTGGGTTTATTTCGTCCCTATCTAACTACTGGTGGTGATGCTGATATTTGTTGGCGGATTTTGGGGGAAAACATCGGGCGTTTGGAATTTGCCCCAAATGCGATCGTTCAACACCGCCACCGCGCTACACTGCAAGAACTGCAAAGTCAATGGCGGCGTTATGGACGTTCAAATCGCTATCTGCACGAACTGTACGGTGTAAATTTAATGCGAGAGATGACACCCAGAGAATACGGCTATCGCTTGGCACGTTGGTTATTGAAGGAAGTACCAAGAGATATTAAAAAGGCTTTGGCGAAGCCCGCCCCAGGCATCGCTAGTCAAGCCACCCTTGTAGATTTATTAAATACCCCCATTGGTTTATTCACAGCGAGGGCGCGTACTGCTGGACAAAGAGACGCCAAGCTACCAGAGGATGCCAAAATAATTGCTCGACTGTAACTAAGAAAAAGGGCGTTGCTGATTTAGATGTGTAAATCTTGGTATAGAGACGTTGCAATTGCTAGTCTCTACAAAGGTTTTGAAATTATGCAAAATCATTTTCATACCTAAATTCAGTAACACCTGAGCAAAAACGTTCTTGTCAATCTAGAAGCATTGACTGAGAACTTTATGCTTTCCTTAGCTCACAAAAGCGAATGTATCTTAAGAAGTATTTTCAAAAGCAGGTAAAGCAAATATGCTGTTATTAATCTTTTAACTTTAGTAACTTATATTTAATAAAATAAAAATTACAGTAGGTAGGGCTTGTTACCATTCAGCACTTTGGTTGGCACTAAATAGGACTAAAATTTGATTGAAGCTACACCAATTTGATTGCTTCGTAATTATTGAAATATAAATTAGTAAATCAAAAAACCAGCTTCTTTAATATTTATAGAGTGTCCGCTCTTTCAAGTAACCTTCTCTCCTTGCCTGCTCAATAGCGTCTGAAGTCTTGAAGAAAGCATGAGGTTTGCTTCTACTGCTTTCATTCACACTTACGCTTTATAGTTTTGTGAGTTGAGCAACATGAAAGTGGATGGATTTGATCGACAGATAGATAAATTGTGCTCACAGATACAGGAACTATTAAAATACTATGGAACTAAGCTGAATTCACAACAGGAGATGATAACAGAGGCTTTCGAGGAACTTAACACCGCAATAGAAGAACTATTGACAGCTTCCGAGGAGTTAAAGGTAACACGAGCGGCAGTAGAGAAAGAGCGTCAGCGTTACCAAGACTTGTTTGAGTTTGCTCCAGATGGTTACTTGGTAACTGATAGCAACGGGATAATCCAAGAGGCTAACCATGTAGCAGCAACTTTACTCGGTGTCCAACAAAAATATTTAGTAGGAAAACCATTAATTCTTTTTATTGCTCAACAACACCGCCAGTCCTTTAACTCTCAAATAAACAATTTGCAAGAGATACAGAACTGGGAAATTCACCTAGAGCCACGCAAAGGAAAGCCTTTCTCTGCTAATGTGAGAGCGTCTGTAGTATACGACCTTGAGAAGAAGCACCTTGGCTGGCGTTGGCTGTTGTGCAACATCAGCCAACGCCAACAAGCTGAAGAAATGTTGTACCAAGCTTACAGTGAGTTAGAAATACGGGTGGCGGAACGGACAGCGGAACTGGTAAAAGCAAATCAGAAATTGCTAAATGAAATTACAGAACGCAAAAGAGTCGAGTCACAACTACTGCACCTTGCTTTTCACGATACACTGACGGGTCTGGCAAACCGCGTTGCATTTATGAACCGCCTAAAACATGCGATAAATTATTCAAAACGGCATTCAGATTATCTATATGCTGTGCTATTTATCGACCTAGATCGGTTTAAGGTGATCAATGACAGTCTTGGACACCTAAATGGAGACCAATTGCTACTTGCTATTGCAAGTAGACTACAAACATGTATACGCTCCATAGATACAGCGGCACGGCTTGGGGGAGACGAATTTACAATTCTGCTTGAGGGAATCCAGGATGTGTCAGACGCCATCAAAGTAGCTGAACGGATTCAGAAGGAACTGACATTACCCTTTGAACTTGACGGACAAGAAGTCTTCATCACGGCAAGTATTGGCATTGCGTTGAGTTCGACAGTAGACTATCAACACCCAGAAGAACTGTTGAGGGATGCAGATACAGCAATGTATCGAGCCAAGATGATAGGCAGAGCGCGTTATGAGCTATTCAACTCAGATATGTATGCTGATGCTTTAGCGAGATTGCAGTTAGAGACTGATTTGCGCCGAGCAATTGAACGCGAAGAATTTCGGGTTTATTATCAACCGATTGTTTCGCTCACTAGTGGCTCTATTTTAGGTTTTGAGGCTCTATTGCGCTGGCAGCACCCAGAGCGTGGTCTACTTAATCCAGCAGATTTTATTTCCCTAGCAGAGGAAACTGGACTAATTTTCTCTATTGGCAAATGGGCTTTGCATGAAGCTTGCCGCCAGATGCAAGTTTGGCGGGTATGTCATCATTCTAAATTACTAGAGAAAATTAGTGTTAATCTCTCCGTCAAGCAATTTTCTCAGCCGGATTTGATAGAGCAGATTGGACAAATTTTGCACTCAACTGACCTGGATGCTGGTACTCTAATCCTAGAGATTACTGAAAAGGCAATTGTGGAAAATGGCGATAAGGTAACTGCCGCAATTTTACAACTTCGAGAGATGGGCATTGAGTTATCAATTGATGACTTTGGTACAGGCTACTCTTCATTAGGTGGTCTTTATAACTTTCCGATTAGTGTGTTGAAAATTGACCGTTCTTTCATCAGCTTGATGGGCACTAATAGTAAGAATTTAGAAATTATTGAGATAATTGTCACTTTGGCACACAAGCTAGGTGTGGATGTGCTTGCCGAAGGTGTAGAGACAAAAGAGCAGCTATTAGTTCTAAGAAAGTTAAACTGTCAATATGCCCAGGGACATTTTTTCTCAGTTCCGTTAAATAGCTCGGCAGCAGAAGCATTAATTATGGAAAATCCTCAATGGTAGGGTTATTAAGAAATTTGTAATTGATAAGAACGCTGTTTTTATTCTCATAGCAATCATGAATCATAGCTACTGGAGACTGCTTTAGTATATGGTCGCTTAGTTTGATTCAAGACGAGCCAACTTTCTTTAGTGGTAGCCAACATGAAACCATCAACTGTTGGGATCTTGCTACAGGGAAATGTTGGACAACTTTGCGGCCACCCCGTCCCTATGAAGGCACGATGGTTAATGCAGCAACAGAGTTGATGGAGGCACAGATTTCAACTTCAAAAGCTTTTGAGGCGGTAGAGGTGAATTCAAGTTGCTCAATGCCTACCAACTTTCGCTAAATTGGAAAAAGGAAAACTCAAGGGAATTTTAAATGTCAGCACAATTGTTACTGGTGGATGATGAACCAGGGATACGGGAAGCCGTGAAAGACTATTTGCAAGAGAGCGGTTTCAGCGTTCAAGTCGCCAGTAACGCCCTTGAAGGTTGGGAATGGATGCAGCTAAATACACCTGATTTAGTGATTTCTGATGTGATGATGCCTCAAGTGGATGGCTATCAATTCCTGAAACAACTACGGGAAGACCCCCGTTTCCAAGCACTCCCAGTAGTATTTTTAACTGCTAAAGGTATGACAGGCGATCGCATTCAAGGCTATCACGCTGGTGTTGATGCCTATCTACCCAAACCCTTCGATCCAGACGAGTTAGTGGCTATAATCGAAAATTTGCTAGCCCGTCGCGTCGCTAAGGCTGCGAGTACGGGAGATGACGCTGAAACCCCCGATCTTGCCGAACTAGCCAATCAGATTTCCCAAATTAAAGCATTGTTAACTCAAAGAAATGCTATTTCCCAATCGCCAGCCCCTTTTAAAATTGATTTGACTCCCAGAGAACAAAGTGTTTTAAATTTGGTCGCAGAAGGGTTAATGAACAAAGAAATCGCCCGTCGCTTAGAAACCAGCGTCCGCAATGTAGAAAAATACGTCAGCCGTTTATTTAGTAAAACCGGTACCAATAGCCGTACAGAGTTAGTTCGTTTTGCTCTAGAACACGGTCTTGCTAAATAGGCATTGGGATATTTTTACTTGTACTGAGTTTCGACTGCGCTCAACTACCGCGTTCGCGTTGTAGCGTCTCTTAGAGAAGCCGTTGACGCAGCCTCTGGTAGGGAAGTATTGAGTCTGGAGAAGATGACAAGGTAGACAAGGTAGACAAGGTGGACAAGGAAGAAGGGAGAGACTTGTCCCTTTGTCTCTCTCATCTCCCTCATCTGTCCTGCCTTTGACTTTTCACGTTATGTGGAAAAGCGCACGAAAAACTTAACCCCCCAACCCCCAACCGTGGCGGGAAGGGGGAGAATTCAAAGTCTCTCTCCTTTTAGAAGAGAGAAATAGAAGAGAGGTTTTCCAGATACCGTGAAAAGTCAGGTTCTGTCTCTGGGTAATTGATAATAGCTAACTAGCTGCTAAACCGTGACCTATTACCAGTAATAGATAAAACATAAGTCTTTCAGCAAATCAGGCACTTAGCTTCACCAAAAAGCTAAAAGGAAGGTTATTTATTTTTACTTTGCTCTTTCAGATTTTCATTTGATTTGCGCCTGTTGTCCAATTCCCCATCTGTAAAGACACAGGGTTTTATTATTCTGCAATGTTTTGATAAAAACTCGGTAAAATGCACCCGGCTGAATTTGCTTTCAGATTCTACCAGTATTCTTTGCTACAAAGTTTTTAATAGCGGAAACTGTTCCTGGGACTTTCTGTTGCTTAATAAGACTTTCACAAGGTAGAAATCAATATATTTTATGAAATCTACTGACTGCTTAGTTTTTATGGCAACGGGGGTATGGGATCAACATTTGATTTGATGCCCAATTCGCGTTTTTCACTACTTAAATTACACCTTTAGGTTGGAGAGTTTTCCGCGACATTACGCAAGCGCATTAGCTGACGCCGCATTTGAGGCGAGGCTTTAAACTCAGATACTTCTTGGGCTTTAACGGACGCTTGGAGCGTTTCTAGAAAGTCATCAGAACCTTCAGTTAAAGCATCAAGTAGCACCTGTAAGAGTTGCTCGCGATCGCTCAATAGACTCTTTTCCTCAATCAACCGGAATTTGAGATGTATTTCACACTCATAAACACCTACTTCGAGATTATTTATCTGGCGTGGTAATGCTTTGGAGTTCATAACTATTGAGATTCCTTTACTTGGTTGTCATGAGGGTAAGGAGATAGATGTCCAGCAAAATTCTTTATATCTCTTTTGAATCCAAAGTGCTTGAATTAAGAATTTTTCTTCATCAATCACCTTTGTATTCCATTTCACTCTCCAGTGGTGTATTTTCAAGCTAGATTTTCAGTGTCTAGATTTTAAGGTTTCTGTGCCAGATGTAGCTTATGGTAAGCCATAACTATTATTCAGTTTTTAAGATTCTACACAATAAAGTTTCTGTAAGAAGTTGTTCAACCTTTTTAAAGGTTTTTACATCAACTTTATGTGAACGTCAATAACAGTTTGACTTGTTACTCAAATTTTAGTGTTTATACGTAAGTAAAACCGCTGATATTTTGGGAATTTACTACAGCCAGCGGTCGATGTAGCGCTATTGCGTGAAATTACTTGATGTACGTTTTTTGCAATAGAAAATTCCGGAGAAATTGCTCGGCATAATTATTAATGTCAAAACTTTTGTTCTCCATAAAAAAAGTACACAGATCGAATTATTCCTGCTGAGTACCTTGTTTTACTGCCATTTGGGATTGTTTGAGTCTAAAAATCTTAGCAGTAAGTCAGATTTAGAGACTAAATGAAAATATTTTACCAATTAATTTTTACAGAAAAATAATTCAACTACTGTCAGTACTAGCAGTTAAATATATCTTCAACTCATAACAGTAGTAGCAAACTCATCAGGAAAGATGATATTTTTACTTATGACCATTCAATGTACCCTTTGAAAACAGCATTCAAAGCTTTTAAATTGAGAGCATTCAAGCTCGGATATAACGTCTACAATAATTTCAGTGTAATTCACGCAAATCTTACACCTTTTTATGGATAACCCGATGCTGCTCAAGTCCACAACCCGGCATATCCGCATTTTTGCAGGTGAAATTGACCGGGATGGCGATCTAGTTCCTAGTCAACAAGTCTTAACCTTAGATGTTGACCCAGATAACGAATTTAATTGGAATGAAGATGCACTGCAAAAAATTTATCGAAAATTTGATGAACTAGTAGAAGCATCTAGTGGCGCAGACCTCACAGACTATAACTTGCGCCGTGTAGGGTCAGATTTAGAGCATTATCTGCGATCGCTTTTGCAACTCGGCGAAGTCAGCTACAATCTTTCTGCCCGTGTTACTAATTACAGCATGGGAATCCCTCAAGTTGCCATTAACGACAAGCAATAAGTTAATGAGTTGGTAGCGGGCTGCCTGAACCCTTCTGTACAAAGAGTGCTGAGTGGGGCAGAGAGGAGAATAACTCTTAACTCAGCACTCAGCACTATTGAATGCATTTATCAAATACTTTTGCCAAAATTAATATTTGCTATTCTTTATTCTTAAATTAAAGTTAATTCTTGCTATCCTACTTATAAACTAAATAAATACCAACATTATCTGCCTGTTGATGATGGGGTAATTTACCAAAAGCAAATCGTGCAGTTATGCTTGGGTTATGCTGTGGTGACAGGGTTGGAGTTAGTTGCTTTGGCGATGGAGATTCACAGGGCAATAGAAGCTATGATTAGGCTGTAGGGTTGAGTTAGGAGCGTATTTTTTGGATAAGTTTTGTATTAGCACCTGCTGATATCCGCCAGCTAAAATCATCATCTAAAGTCTGGGTATGTCAAGTTAAGAAAGATGAGCGGTCTAGATTGTCCCTACTAATGCTATTAAAGAAATTGCCAATCGCTGATCGGTGCGAAAACTATGGAAAATGACGCGGCAACGCTCTACTGTCCAAACGAAAATTGTCAGGCTGCCAACCCCCTGACTCACAAGTTTTGCCAGCGATGTTCTACGCCCCTACCCAAAAATTATCTCTGGGCTGTGGTAGATAGCCCAAGTGTGGGTAGCCCTGGAGAAATATTAGCCGATCGCTATTTAATCCTTGATAAATTTGTTCTTTTAGATACGAAGCCTGGTTTATTAGCGCTAACGCCTGAGTTAGATAATTTGCAGCCTCTAAAAGCGTACCTGAGACTGATTCCCTACCGTTTACACGTACCGCAGGTATATGGAGTGCTTTTTGTTGCTGACGGGTCTTCCCACCGAGAAATATTACTCTTAGAAAAACCGCCACTATTAGTAGATGACACTATCCAACAAGTTCATTTGGGCAGCGAGTTAACCACCGCTTGGCGTGATGCAACATCAATGCGCCAACTAAATTGGTTGTGGCAAATAGCTCATCTGTGGCAACCTCTAGTAAGTGAAGGTGTCGCTTCTAGCTTACTTGACTCTTATGTATTACGGGTAGAAGGATCGTTAGTCCGGTTGTTGGAATTGCGTTTTGACAGCGCTACATCACCAGAATTGCCACAATTAGGTGAATTTTGGCAGCAGTTGGTTAGCACAGCCAAACCAGCGATCGCGGAGTTTGTCGATCGCGTTAGCCTTGCTTTAATTCAGGGAGAGATTAATTCCACCGATCAATTAATCGGAGTTTTAGATCGGGGACTGGCTGGGTTAGGGCGATCGCAAACACCCACGATCCAAATTATCACCAAAACTGACACCGGGCCCAGTCGTCAACGTAACGAAGATGCCTGTAGCCCTCCCAGTGGAACTCTAGTGAGCAAACCACCCCAGCCAACAGCCTTAGCAATTGTCTGTGATGGCATCGGCGGACACGAAGGCGGCAATGTCGCCTCAAATTTAGCCATTGAAACCATCCAGCAGCAGGTACAGCAACTAACAAAAGTTCCCTACGACCACATAGACCCTTCAATGTTGCTGAATGACCTAGATAAGGCAGTGGCAATGGCCAATGACAAAATCAGTCAGCGCAATGACGGTGAAAATCGCCAAGGGCGTCAACGTATGGGCACAACTTTAGTCATGGCATTGCCTGTTGCTCATGAAATGTATATTACCCACGTAGGCGATAGTCGTGCTTACTGGATTACACGCCACGGCTGTTATCAAGTTACCCTTGATGATGATGTCGCCTCCCGTGAAGTGCGACTAGGTTATGCCATTTACCGCGAGGCAGTACAACAGAGTGCCGCTGGCTCTCTAGTCCAAGCTTTGGGAATGGGTTCTAGCACTTCATTGCATCCCACATCGGGACGGTTTATGCTTGATGAAGATGCCGTTTTTTTGCTCACATCCGATGGTTTGAGTGACTTCGATCGGGTAGAGGAGTACTGGGAAACAGAAATTTTGCCGATTTTAGCTGGGGAAGCAAATATAGCAACTGTTGCCGATAGATTAGTCGAAATTGCTAACACGAAAAATGGACACGATAATGTCACCGTCGCTTTAGTTCACTATCAAGTCCAATATTGGGAACCAGAAATCACCATCCAAGCAGTGATTCCCCAAAGCTATTCTGCCAAAACTGTTGATTTAGCATCCAGGGCGACAGATGCGACAGTTTTAGGCAGCCCAAACCACAAGACTCAGGTGATTCCAGACACTGAGCATGCCAAAACTCGTCAATTCCCCCTACAGTGGATAGTTCCATTAATATTTGTGGTAGCAGCAGGTTTTTTAGGATTGTTCGTCAAGCAACTGCGAGGAACCTCTCCAATTTTTTCCAATCCCTTACAAACTCAAAACCCTGGCATTGAAACGACACCCGCACCGCCGCGATCGCTAGCTAATCTTTCTTCTGGTTGGGTAATTAAAACCAATAATGACATATCCTTGGGAAACAACCAATCACTCCCCCGTGGGGCTTTTTTAGAAGTTATTGAGAAAAAACCAAATCCAAATCCTGCTTCTGGCAGTTCTTTGGTGTCTATGCGAGTTTGTGCCAATAAAAGTACCCAAACTTCAGCTAATCCTAAAAACCCAGGTGTAACTACCTCAGTTCCTCCAAATTCAAAACCTTTGCCAGCAACAATATTGCTAAACTCCTCCCAAATCAACCGTTTTGGCGTTGTTTTACAATCAGACGCACCAAATCCATGTAGAACTGTGACGCAACCGCCAGTTACCGAACCATCTGACACCAGTCCAACTTAATCAAATACTCGATAAACTGGTAAAAACCTGGAATAATAACAGGTAACAATCTGAGTAAAAAACTTACAAGGTCAAAAAAATAAAAAATTTTCACCTTGGAGAATTGTTATCAAAACAGAATAAAGGCGTCAGTCGTCAAAATTCAGAATGAATTATGTACTACTGATAGATGAATAACCGAGTTCAAAACCCCTACCATCTCTCTAATTTGGTGCAACACAGTTAATGTCGGGTTGAAATCCCTCACTCATTTATTCTGAATTCTGAATTCTGGCGTATCTATTTTCTTCTGTTGAAATTATTTGTTTTAGTTTTTAGTTTAATGAATCCATGCCATCCCTGAATTTGGCGATCGCCCGTCTCGTAAATACTGGCACTGACAACTTCGCCATTTGGGTGGTCAAGGCTCCGTATCCCAGTGGCTACGTTTTACGTGACTGTGTATGGCCTGTTGAACTTACCCAAGTCTGGCAAGAATGGCAGCAGATGTTTGCTGGTCATGGTCGCCTAGATATTTCCCCTAACTCAACATCTCAAAAGTCCAACCCATTCCCCATAGATTGGATTTCACCTCCTTCAGGTCAACCTACTGGCCCTTACAGCAGTCGTCTGATGCAATACTTGGGAATGAATTTATGGCGCTGGGTATTCGACGGGCAAATTCTTGGTAGTTTAGAACGCAGCCGCGGTATTGCGATGGGTCAGCATACACGTTTGCGCTTTCGACTAGAAATTCGCGACCCGGATCTGATCGCTTTCCCTTGGGAAATTATGCAGCGTGAGCCTGGTCAATCGGCGATGTCTCTCTCACAAGATTTGCTATTTAGTCGCACCACCACAGAAGTTGACGCTTTGCCGTATTTGCGAACTGACCAAGCTTTAAGTATTCTGCTGGTTTTAGGCCATGATGACAAGCTGCAACTAGAACAAGAAGCCGCTATCTTACAACAAGCTCTAGCAGATACGCCTGGTAACTCCCAAAGATATGCACCTTGTGTAGTGAATCAACTGATTCAACCAACTCCACAACAGTTGATTGATGAATTAGAAACCAAAGAATACAATGTTTTCTTTTACGCTGGACATGGTTTGCCAGACCCAGACGGAGGGTTACTGTTTTTGCGACCAGATATGCCCCTCAATGGCATAGAATTGGCGCAAGTATTGACCCGTACAGGTGTGAAACTAGCGGTTTTCAACGCCTGTTGGGGCGCACAACCAGCTGCTGTCGATCGTCAAGCTATCCCTGCCAGCAGTTTAGCAGAAGTATTGATTCGTCATGGTGTGCCTGCGGTTTTGGGGATGCGCGATGAAATCGCTGACCATGAAAGCCACAGTTTTATTCAAGCCTTTACCGAAGCTTTGCGATCGCACAAGCCAATTGATGAAGCCGTAGCACAGGCTAGGCAAGAGTTATTAACACTGTATAAATTTAATCAACCTGCTTGGACTTTGCCTGTTCTCTACCTGCATCCAGATTTTAATGGCGAACTTATTAAGAATCTGGATGAAGGTATCACGGAACTACCAGATACAGCCATTCCTGATGTCGGTTCCTCGCTTCCGATTGCAAGTTTACGATCGCTCACTCCAAAAGGTAAAACCTGGTTACTGCGTTATGGAGTTACTCGCATCGGCCGCACGAAAGATAATGATATTGTCATTCCCGAACCATCTGTATCCAAACGCCACGCCGAAATCTTCTGCCGCAACACTCTTACAGATGCTACACTAATGCGAACTTATTACTTGCAAGATTTTTCCACCTATGGGACAACCTGGTTTTTAGGCCCTAATGGCTGGCAACAAATCCTCCGAGAGGAAGTCCCTTTGAAATCGGGGATGCAGTTAAAGTTTGGAAGTGCTAGAGGTGAAACCTGGGAGTTTGTGATTGAAGACTCCTAGCAAAGCTATTGCATAAATAAATTTGAGCCTTTAGCATTAACTTTTAAAATCTGTTTTTTTTGGAGAAAAAATCAACAGTTTTTGCGGAAATCTCCTCTTAGAACTTGTAGCTGTCAATACCACCAAATAATCATGAGGGAAGAAAATATGGCTCACAGAATTAACGGCTCAGACACTTTCTCATCTTTGCCATCTCAAGTAGATTTAGAGTTATTAGAAGCGTTACTAGAACCAGAGGATGCTAACTATCCCTGGAATCCAAGTGATGAAGAATCAGAAGCTTATTTTCAAGAACTAGAACAACAGTTCGGAATGGAAGATTTGCAGGGTGTTGAACTAATGAGGCGATCGCAAGATTTTTACGGACATCTAGATACACTTTGGTCTAGTATTACTTCGACACCCGACCACAATAATAACCTACAACAGGCAGTAGTGTTTAACCTTCAAGAAACATTACGTACAAATTTTTCTGCCTGTGTCCCCCAAATATTGCTCAACACCATCGCCACCAAAGCCGCTGAGATATTTGCTGCTCGCCAATTAATCAGCGAGCAACTAGTTGAGTGCGTTCAGACTGTACTACCAACTTGGGGAACAGAGGATCTGATCGTTTTGGCTCGTCCTTTTGCTTACGCTATGCGAAGTAGCGAATCGCAAAATGCGGCATCTGCACTCAGCAATCTTCAAAATAGCGAATGGACAGCTTTATCAGAAGTAGATAAAGCAAAGGTTAGTTTAGCGATCGCTTCTTATGCTTTTACTGAACTTAACAAATCTCAGCCGGAACTATGAATGAGGAAGGGGGAATGGGGAGTAGGGGATAGGAAAAGTTTTCATTATGCAATTGTGTTTGTGTAACCCGCTCTTTGCTGTTTACTCTATTTTGAAGTGTCTTTTGCAAAGATGTTGGTTGGCGTTACGCAAAGAAAGAGTCGAAAATCAAGACTTTTTGCAATAAGTTGTATAATTTTTTATTTTTATAAGTATATTTACTCCACGATAAGTTAACAGTACGCTAATTTTCAAATTAGGACATCTATCCCAAGAGGTAAATACTCAAGCATTGCTTGTTTTCCCCCCTGCTCCCTGCTCCCTGCTCCCCTGTTTCTTCTATTTTGGGCCAAGAAATCGGGTAGCAAAATTTTGCGATCGCGTTGGTGACAGCGCCCGTGCCTTGAGAATTGCTGCCATCAAAAAGGCGTAAGATAACACTCCAACAACTACCAACAACAAGGCATTGATTGATCCTGTAGCATTCCAGAGAGCGTGGAGCGCAGAGGCACTCAAATAACCAATAGACAGAATTTGCCAACTTCTACTAGGTTTGAGGACAGCCAACCCGATAAAATAACCCAAGTAGCCACTATAAGCCATGTGTCCAGCTACAGAGCCTAAAATTCGCGGAATTAGCAGTTGTAAACCTGCAAGTTGACCAGCAGCTCCTATACCCACCTGTTGCGTGACATTTTGAGTGATATCAGGCACATACTGACCGAGGGTTTCCAAGAGAGTAAAGCCTACAGCAGAAGCCGTACCCAGGAGAATACCATCTAGAGGTTCCCAGATGCCGATGCGTTCTCGCCAAGGTGAAGACAACATTCTACCGATGGCAAAAGCCCCTAGTACAGGTAATGCTTTGAGTAATTCCTCCATCAACCCAGCGCCAAAAAACATCCGCACCAGTAACTCTGTGAAGGTGATAGATTCTTGGGGTGTGGGCAAGCTTCCAGGCAGAATGCCGCGAAATACGAAAATAAATAGATCCAACAGGGGACTGAGCAAAATCAGGATTGTACCCAATGACGTAGCCATTAGCACCCACCAAGGCTTCTGTTTTCCGCAAAGTTGGTAAACAAAATAGTAGGCAGCGAAGGCGATGTAACTTGCGACGATCACTTGATTAGCTTGGGGGCGACCGACTGTAGCGAACATCAGCACCACAAAAATTACGGTCAGTATTCCCGGTACGAGGTAAGCTTTACTAGTTAAATCTTTACCAGTGGAAATAATTGGAAAAAGCTGGGTGAAGCTAACAGAATCTGGCTGCTTTAATTGCGTGTGGTTGTGGTAGTCCGTCGCTGAAGGTAGTGGTGTAACTTGGTTCACTGTCGTCGCCGGAGTCAGTGAGGTATACTCGCATTCAAAAATGTATTGCGGCCCATCAGCACCTAGAGAAATGCGATCGCCTGGGTGCAATTCCTGACATTCATATAAGCGTTGTCCATTCAAATAAGTGCCATTAGCACTATTCAAGTCACAAAGCACCCAGCTAAATTTGCTATCTGGGGATAGAGAGAGGGGACGAACCACTGCATGACGACGAGATACCATTCGGTACATCATGGCATCCAAGACAACTTGGCAGCTGGGGTCGCGTCCAATTACCATCTCTTTACTGGGGGGCAGCGAGTAGCGAGATTCTGCTCCCAAAGCTGCCCCATTACCAGACACTAGCCGCAGAAATGCATTATGTCTTGCGTTTTTGCCTGTCATCGATAAGAAGTACGTTTCTAAACTAATTCTTCACATAATTTGGCAGCAGGACTAACCTTAGCCACATTAGCAGCAGCATTGCTAAATCCACTATAGCTTCACTTACTGCTAAGAAATTTAAAATTATTGGTGCAAAATTTCAAATTGTTTCATCTCATGTAAAGAAGTATTCCATCTGCTGAGAGTTTGCCCTAAAACTGGCTTGTTTGGCGGCTCAATCAGATTGTCTTGATGCTGTACTTTTGACATCGTAGCGGCAAATTAAACCTACTGCAATTTATTAAAAAATAGTATTTTTTACTGCATTTAGTTCCATTTCAAAAATATATAATTTTTAGTCGTCTGTTGTCAGTTGTTTTTGCCAAAGCTCTTTTGGAGTAAAAAGTAGGGGAAGAAACTGTTATGAAGTGAACCAAAAGATTTCTAGTATCTTGTCTCAAACAACTGTAGTCAATTCTGGGTGTTCAATCTTGGTTCCAATTACTGTGAGGAATTCTGCTAGCCAATGTGGGTGAGCAGGCCAAGCTGGTGCTGTCACTAAGTTACCATCAACTATTGCTCGATCGACGGGGATATCAACATAGATCCCTCCGGCACTCTTGATATCTGGGCTACAAGCAGGGTAGCCAGTACATCTCTTGCCTTGCAGTACATCAGCAGCTGCTAATAACTGCAAGGCGTGGCAAATGGCAGCAATCGGTTTATTGGCTTGGGCAAAGTGACGGGTGATTTCTAGCACCTGCTGATTGAGGCGGAGATATTCTGGTGCCCTTCCTCCAGGAATGACTAAGGCATCGTAGGTTGTGGCTTCTACTTCTGCAAACGTTGCATTTAAAGTAAAATTGTGTCCGGGTTTTTCGCTGTAAGTCTGGTCTCCTTCAAAGTCATGAACTGCTGTCCGCACTTGATCGCCAGCTTTTTTGTCGGGGCAAACTGCATGAACAGTGTGTCCCACCACTTGCAATGTCTGGAAAGGAACCATCACTTCATAGTCTTCTACATAGTCGCCAACAAGCATCAAAAGTTTCTTTGCAGCCATATATTTGTTACCCTCACTTATTAGTCATCAATAGTTGTTTATAAAGTAAATATTAATTTAGAGTCAGCTTTTTTCGGCGTTAGTTTATGTACGAGTTTTTGATACTTAACATCAATTACTGTGCTGTCATGTATCATTTCTGAGTTACAATTTAACAAAAATTAATATATTTTGCAGGAACACGACGATAATTCAACGATCGCGATCGAATTGTAAATTAAAGCAGATTAAATTCTGCGATCGCTCTCGGAAAATTTTTGTTTTCATGTCCTGGTTGGCTGAGTTTAATCAAAGCAAAACGCTGTAAGGGTGTTAAAGCTGCCCAACGTTGCTGTGTCAGGGTTACACCTATTTCTTGAGCTTTTCCCTGAAGGCTAGCTGGTACAGTGGCAGAATCTAGCCATGCAGGATGAGGCTCGATAAGCAATTTTTTAGCTGGTACACCTGTGCGTTGTATGATTAATTGCTCGATATATTCGCGGTAAGACTGAATTTCTGTTTCTGTAGTGCAAGGTAATTCCACTAAAGCTTGCCGTTCATCTGTCGTCATTTGATTCCAGTCAGACAATTTTAGCTTGATGCCACAGGTATCTAATTTACAACGCACCTGCATGGGGATGCAACGCAGAGAATCAACAAAGTCTGCTTCAAATTGAAAGAAATCTGTCACGTCGCTTCGCTCCGAATTCAAAATTCAAAATTCAAAATTCAAAATTACGTCTAATGTGAATTAAAGAGAATGAGACTGGAAGGTGAGAACATCAAT
>NZ_JAVRCK010000043.1:0-71197 GCF_034530815.1 Nostoc sp. DedSLP03 | reverse complement strand
ATTCTTTTTCAGCAGTTCTGATTCCAGTTTACCTAATTGATGACACGCCCTAGAGACTTATCGACTGTCTACAGCGATCGGTCAACATCATACTTGTCAAATAGAAGACTATAAGTCTAAGTTTAACTCAAGCTCTAAAAACTTTTATTCTACCTTGGCTTAAACAGAGAACTTTTGTTCTTTATAGTTAAGCAGGACGGAGTTTAACCCTTTTAACCCATGCTCATATCTGGTAATCTTTATATTTTCACCAGCCATGCATTGGAAGAATTTATTCATAAGCCTTTTGATAACAAGCGTAACTGATGGCGATCGCATCCACATAACTTAATATAGGTGTCTTGACTTAAATTGCATAAACTTGCATAATAATAAAGCTAATACAATTTATAAAACTAATTAGTAGGCTTTTTAAGCTTATCTAATAGTAGTTTTGGGGTTATAGCGCAGTTGGTAGCGCACCTCAATGGCATTGAGGGGGTCAGCGGTTCGAATCCGCTTAGCTCCACTATTAAAACATAGTTACTCAAAACCTGTTTGTTTTGTGTGACTTGAAGGAGAAGTTGGACAAGTTGTGCAACTTTACCTTCAAAATTAAGCAAGATTATGCTTGAAATCACAACTAGTTTCAATTTCTTAAATACGCCCCCACATTAAGATGCGCTTGTAGGGAAAAAAGAACGGGCGCTCATCCTCCAACAACTCAAATAGCTTCTGCTGATAGCGTTTCACAAATCTCTCATAGGTTTGGCCATCCAGTAGGGATTCATAAGCCGTTAGCAATGTCCCGCGATACCACTCCACTACGGCTTCTCTTGAGGGCAACACATGCCCATAAATTTGAAGCTTGACTTCTTGCTTGACAAATCCCAATTTATAAAGCATTCGGGCGTATGTTTCTGGAGGAAGTACCTCTAAACGCCGCACATATCCTCTAAATTCTTGACTGAATTCCTGTGCAGTCTCAACTGCTATTTGATGCACTGGCTCACTGTCCATCATTGGTATTTGTACGGCAAGCTGCCCACCAGGCCGCAGTTTTGCCCGCAATTTCTCAAATAAAACCTCATGTCCCGTCAACCACTGCAATGCCGCATTAGAAAATACCACATCAAACTCCTCATTTTCTGGGTTTTCCTCAATCCGTCTTTGCTCAAACCGTAGTCCATTGCCTGCAAACTGACGCGCTTTTTCCAGCATTTTCTCAGAAGCATCTATCCCTAAAGTCTCCTGTGCTGCTAAGGTTTCATGCAGATATTTCGTTAACTTTCCGGTTCCACATCCTAAATCGAGAACTCGTAAGTTTTCTTGCCGATGTATCATATCTACCAAGTTGTAGAATGGACGACTTCTTTCAGCTTGAAATCGTTCGTATAGTTCTGGATTCCATTTATCTGACATATTTTTATAATTCGTAATTTATAAAGCCGTATTTTCTGATGTAAAAGACAAAAAACGATATCGTCAGAAATTGCGGGTTGAAATTTGCTTAAGATACGCCATAAGGTGTCGCAGCTACGCCCGTCGTAGACATTCCACCCAATTTACCATGCCCTATGACCAACTACTTTCGCTCTAATGTTGATGCAATGGCTAGCTATGTTCCCGGCGAGCAGCCTCAACGTGGTACACAGATTATTAAACTTAACAGCAATGAGAATCCCTATCCTCCTTCGCCTGCGGCATTAGCTGTGCTACGGAATATTAATGGTGAGTGGTTGCGGCGGTATCCAGAACCTTTTGGGGGAGAATTTCGGCAAGCTGCGAGTAAAGTTTTAGGAGTTCCTAGTGATTGGATAATTGTCGGCAATGGCAGTGATGAATTGTTAAGTGTGGTGATTCGAGCCTGTGCCGAACCTGGGAAGAAGGTTGTTTATCCGATGCCTACTTACGTGCTGTATCGGACATTGACAGAAATGCAAGCGGCGGAAATTATTGAGATTCCCTATAGCAAAGACTACAGTTTACCTTTAAAAGAATTAGTTGCTGCTAATGGGGCTGTGACATTTATTGCATCACCCAATAGTCCATCGGGGCATCTGGTAGCAACAAATGATTTGCGAAAATTAGCCAGCCAGTTATCTGGAATTTTAGCGATTGATGAAGCATACATAGATTTTACCGAAGAGAATGCATTGGCTTTGGTTAAGGAATACGAAAACGTTATCGTGATTCGGACACTATCTAAGGGATATTCGTTGGCAGGATTGCGATTGGGCTTTGGAGTGGCAAATCCCAAACTGTTGCAGGGATTGTTTAAGGTTAAAGATAGCTATAACATTGATGCGATCGCTTGTGCAATTGGTACGGCTGCCATCACTGACCAAGCTTATAAAAATGCTTGTGTAGCCAAGATTAAAGCATCACGGACTAAGTTAGCAACAGACTTAAAACAATTAGGTTTTCATATCTGGGATTCCCAAGCTAACTTTTTGCTGGCGCAGCCAAGAGAAGGAAATGCAGAATATCTCTATCAAAAACTGAAGGAACAGGGAATTTTAATCCGCTACTTCAAGCAGCCCGGACTAGATGATAAATTACGCATCACTGTTGGGACAGATGAGCAAAATCAGGCTTTAGTAGAGGCACTAATACCAATTCATATCGTGTCCGATTAAAGACTTATCATTAAGACCGCAGGGGAGCAGGGGGCAGGGGGCAGGGGGAAAGAGGGTTTTCTGGTTTCTGCATAGATTACGCGAATAATAACTAATTAACCGGACATGATATCAAAATTCAAAATTCAAAATTCAAAATTAAGAAAGCCAGACATCACAAAGGTATGTCCGTATGTATCTGTTGCATTCTTTTTTCAAATTGATATAACTTACAGCACTTGAAAACTAAAGCTAAGACTTGCCCAATTATTCACATCCAAGCTATGTGAATCGGCTGCTATAACGTTTATCTCTGTTTTGAAGGCACTAGCGTTATGTAAGTCTTGTAGCAAGGCTTGTACAACTTCTAAGGAATTCAACAATGGGCCAATTGGCCCTTGTTCGCCTGTGGAATACTTGGCAGGGTTCAAGGCGGCGAGAGTTGCGTTAAAGGGGGCAGTACTAAAAATCAGTTGGTGTTCGCACTCAGAAGCTGGCCCTGAAATCATCCATTCGGAAGCAGTATTCGTTTGGGGTAGGATGAGGGTTTCACCTGGAGCGATGACAACTTCTTTAAGCAGAGGTTTGGTGTCTGCGGTGTTTGGTTCTTGGGGAGTTTCCCAAGAATAGAAGGCGATCGCTGTATGATTATTGTTTAATCCTAGCAAGATTAAATATACTGGGCGATCGCTCTGGTTTTCTACCCGATATTGCATTTGACTACCGATAGGGATAATCGGAGTCGGGAGGGATTTTTGAATCGAAGTTTCTGTTTTGAAATTTCGTACTGTTTCGCGCTGCATGATAACGCGAGGCGATATGTTGTTAATTATTTCTAAGGTTGTCTTCAGAGCCAAGCGAGAAGAACCTTGATTTTCTGTCAGTCGCCATAACTTGGCTGCTAACAAAGTTGATAATTTTGGGGCTAACTTTTGCACTGTTGATTTTACTGCTTCTCCTGCTTCCCCCGTGGCATTAGAAATTAGTTCGCCACTAAGAGAAAATAGACCATAGCGACTAGGTGTTTGCTGTAGTTTGGCAAATAAATAATCAGCTGGTTTTTCTCCGACAACTACGGTGGAGACATGGGGAAATGCAGCAAAGGCACTTGTAGCGTCTACACGCTCAATTCTTTCCAATCCAGTATCTAAAGCAATTATTAAATGGATCTTTCGGGCTAAAACCCGGACTGCTTCTTGGACAAGTTGCCCTACTTTTAGGGGATTTGCACCTTCTATTTGGGAAATTTGCGCTTTTGCTGTTAACCCAGTCCGCGATCGCAATACTAATTCTTCTCTTGTTGTTCCAAAAGTAAATCGAGAATTAACTCCGTAGTATAGTAGCACCTGTGGCGGTAATCCTGCTAACCACAGATGGACTGTTTTACCGTCTTCTTCAATGGCTGTCACTGCGCCTTCTGCACCAATAATATTGTCTAGCGGTAGAGACGTTAAATGTTGATTTTTTTGACTACTTAATAACCCTGGTTGCTGTTTACTACCCAATTTGGATAAAGAATTTTCCATATACGAGAGGGCGACTTGAATTTTGGTATTTGGGGTGAATTCCCACAAATACTGCGTCAAGGCGTAGGTAAATAACCCAGCACTAAAACCAGAAAAGAGTTCTTCCCTCGCCGACTGCTTGGGATTTAAGGTAGCTGCTAAGACAATCGGCGTGCTGGGTAACTTCTGAGTTTTAAGTTGTTGGAGAAAGTCAAGTTCTTCTGCTGCTAGCTTTGCCTCTACTGATTCTGGAAGGGCGCGACTTTTTAATCCTAATACTGGGGTTGGCGGATAATAGCTAGTATCTAATACTGCTGTGACTCGTTCTGTAGGGAGCGATCGCAATAATAGCAATAAAGTTTCTTCTAATATATAGTTGACTATTTTCGCTTCTTGTGAATCAAAACTGGCATTAGCTGTCACCAGAGCATTTTGCATTGTCTCTGGCGATGTTTCCAATTTGACACGGCTGCCATAACCGCTAAAGTGGAAGAAGACCGCATCATCGGGTTTAGCTTGATTGCCCAAGCGATCTAAAAAAGCCGTCTCAATGAATTCCCTACTAGCTTCTTCCTCAGTTAAGGTTAGAATATCTGACCCTTGGAAACCAAAGCGATGAATCAAAACTTCTCTTTGTAGTTCCACATCTGTCAGACAACCACTGAGGGCTGGAATTTTTGGGTATTGGTTAATACCTATTAACAATGCCAACTTGCGCGGACTGGGTTGTGCCAAAGCTTGATAATAGCGATTTCCTAAAGACAACCACTCAGCTTCAGTTATCCCCAATACCGCGAGTATTGAGCCAATTCTCTCTAAAAACGTGCGACGTTTCATAATTAGCTATCAGCCCTCAGCCATTCAGTTAGCAGCTTACAGGGCTGAACTCTGTATTGTAAAGTTACAAAAATGTGGGAAGGCGGAGGGGCAGGGGAGAAATCAATTCAAAATTCAAAATTCAAAATTAAACAACTTCTGCCTCCTGCCTCCTGCCTCCTCTTTCCCAATGCCCAATGCCCAATGCCCAATGCCCCTAAGCCGTTACTTCTATGCGCATTGCCCGTGCTAACTCTGCTGCTACCTCTGGACGAGAAAATTCTGGTGGAGGTAACTCACCGCGCCGCAGCATTTCTCTAACTTTTGTCCCTGATAGGTGAATGCGTTCTTCTGGCCTGCTGGGACTGGTTTTAGATGTTGCCATCTGCTTAGTGCGCGTGCAGTAAAAAGCGTGTTCAAATTTCATCGGCACAATGCCTAATTCACTTGGTTCAAATTCATCAAAGATATATTGAGCGTCGTAGGTGCCGTAATAGTCACCAACACCAGCATGATCCCGTCCGACGATAAAGTGAGTACAGCCGTAGTTTTTGCGGACTAAAGCATGGAAGATAGCCTCACGAGGCCCAGCGTAGCGCATTGCGGCGGGATTAATTGCCAAAGTTACCCTGTCTAAGGGGTAGTAGTGTTCCAGCAAAATTTCATAGCAGCGCATCCGCACATCAGCGGCGATATCATCTTCTTTTGTCGCCCCGACTAATGGGTGCAAAAATAGACCATCAACAGTTTCTAAGGCGCACTTTTGAATGTATTCATGGGCGCGGTGGATGGGGTTGCGAGTTTGAAAACCGACAATGGTTTTCCAACCTTTATCTTGAAATAGTTGCCGTGAGGCCGCTGGATCGATTTGGTAACTGGGAAACTGGGGATGAGGTTCGCGTTGCAACAACCAAATATCACCCGCCAGATTTACACTACCTTGGTTATAGAGTACCTGTACGCCGGGATGATTGACATCATTAGTACGGTAGACTTTTATTGCTTCGCGGATTTTGTCGTAATGATATTTTTGCGTGAGTTGCAAAACTCCGATAAATTCGCCTTTGGAGTTATCCAGACGGATTAAGCCGCCTTCTTGCAAGGGGGAAGCTACTTCTTCGCTTACCGATAGTGTAATCGGGATTGACCACACAAGACCGTTAGCTAATCGCATTTCTGTCACAGTGCGATCGTAGTCTTCTTGGTTCATAAAACCCGTCAGCGGACTAAAAGCACCGATCGCAATCATTTCTAAATCGGAAACGGCGCGATCGTCAAGTTGCACTCGTGGCAAAAAGTCAGCTTTTGAGAGAAACTCTGCTCTTTGTTCTGGTGTAGCGATACGGTTAACCAACTGTCCACCGTGGGGGGCTATGGCATCTGGATTGTGACTCAACTTAATCCCCTCTCTGCTTTTACTGTTATTGTTTCAGATTATGTACTAACTTATCAAATGCTGGTACGTAGAGAAAAATAGTTTAGGCATTGGGCACAAGAGGCAGAAAAGCAGCATTTATCTACGAGAGGCTGCACTTCGACTACGCTCTGTTACCACGCCAACGACTATGCTTTGTTACCGAGGGGCATGGGGCAAAGTAAATATTAGAAGCGATCGAATCCGAGTCCGCAGCCTTACCTTTTCTCTAGATGATAATCTCGATCGCGCCGATCAAACCTTCTTCAAGAACCTTTAGATTTTCTCCTAATTCCCTCAAAATTTATACCAGTAATGAGTAAAGGGGATCGATGACATTTCGCTTGCTGCGAAGCACCCATCCCCGAATAGCTGCCCAGATCATGAACCTGGAATCTATAGTCCGGTATCTAATCATCCTAGTATCGGCCGAGATATGTCGATTGTCACTGGGATAGATACTGATTTAGAAGATGTCTACAAAAATATAGGTACACAATTACTCTTTTTCAACGCTTCTTCCATTCCCCATCGCCAACAGTGCTGTCCCGTAAGCTGCTTCTGTGTAGGCTGAGGCTACTACAGGAACCTGCAAATGACGCACCCTAATTGCAGTCCAAGTATCATTCGCCGCACCACCACCAGCGGTATAAACACGACTCAATTTGTCTGCTCCCATTTCTTGTAATAATTCATACCCTCGGCTTTCTATGCGGGCAATGCTTTCTAACAACCCATGCAAAAATTCTACTGGGTTATCTGGGTGTGGTGACAAACGTGGGGATAGATTGGGATCGTTAATTGGAAAGCGATCGCCTACCTTCAACAACGGATAATAATCTAACTCGCTGGCAATTGAAGCATCAATTTCCCGACTAAGGCTTTCTAACTCAGCATTCGTGAAAAATTTCTTTAGTACTGCACCCCCAGTATTAGAAGCACCCCCAGTCAGCCACAAATCACCCAACCGATGGCTATAAATTCCATATCTAGCATCTTCTTGACGGGTACGACTTAACAACTTTAGTACCAACGTTGAACCAAGGGAAGTCACGGCTTCACCAGGTAATTTTGCCCCACTGGCAAGAAAAGCAGCAATACTATCGGTTGTACCAGCACACACCAGACAATCACGGCTTAAACCAAACTTATCGGCAATTTCAGGACGCAATTCGGCAATGGGAGTACCAGGAGTTAAAACTTTGGGTAGCTGAATCGGTATTTGCAACAATTCTAGCCATTCTGGGTATTTCAATTCTTCTACGTCATAACCCAGCTTTAAAGCATTATGGTAATCGCTAATACCCAACTGTCCATGCAGCAGAAACGCCAGCCAATCTGCTTGATGCAGGAAATATCTAGCTTCATTAAAAGAAGGTAATTGTCTCATCCACAAAAGTTTGGCTAGGCTAGAGGTGGCACTCAACACAGTATGATTGGGGGGTGCAATACTCCTCAAATGCTCTAGTACTAACGATCCCCGCGCATCGTTATATAGCAATGGTGCATCTACAGGATTGCCAGCAGCATCGACCAGCAAGACAGTGGAAGAAGTACCATTAATTGCGATCGCTTTAATTTCTCGCCGCAATTGCTCAGGTATTTGTTCCACCAACGCAAACAAAGCCTCCTGCCAAATTTTTGGCGTAACGGTATTTGGTGAGTCGTGGAAGGGATATCGCACCTCTCTCTGAATACAACAGGCTTCCTCGTCAATCACCATACCGCGTCCGCCAGATGTGCCGAAGTCGATACCCAGATATAAATTCATAATTTTTATAAATTTTTTTAATAGAGAATAAATAAGAACTACTGACCAATAACTGCTTTTGTTGCATCTTGTAACAAGATATTCCACAATTCTGGCAAAACAAGGAAAAGTAGTAAACGAACCGTTCAAAATCAATTCAGGTTAGGAGGTTTTCAGCCATGCCTATCTTAGATACTCTGTACATTGCTCAGATATCTTCCATCTCAGATACTCAAGTCTACATCGCTCTAGTTGTAGCCTTGATTCCAGGAGTTCTAGCTTGGCGATTAGCCACAGAACTTTACAAATAAAGCTCCGATGTGACACAGTTGAAAAGCTAATAATCCTGGCAGTACGGGGTGCAATTTTCAGACTTTATGGCTTTATGTCATAAATATTTAGAAACCTTGCACTTACGTAAGCCAGGTTATTTTTTAACTAGTGCGACACTTGTAGCTATTTCAAAAAAATGAAGTAATATGACAGCTAAATCAAGCATTCAGGAGTGCTGATATCTGAGTGCTAAGTGCTGAGTGCTGAGTTGGAAATCTCACTAAGCACTCATAAACTCATAACTCAGCACTCTTGATAGTACTTCCCTTCACTAAGCGAGGTTATTTTTTAGCATCATGAACGCGATTCAACCCTCCAGACCCCCGTTACAACCTATACAAAAACGCCGGGTCATTTCTCGACCAAAGCGGCATCTTCGTCAACGTTCTTACAAGGTGATGGCACTAGAAAGCACAGCCAAAATAGCGGTCAATCTTGTGATTACAGCCGTTGCAGCATCTGCCTTAACACAACTCTTGCCTTATCATTGGTTACAGCAAGAAAAATTGCGAGAAATGAGTACTGAAGTCAAGCTGATGGAAGGACACGTCAATGGTTTACAGGCGGAATTTAGCCGTAACTTTGATCCCCAAGAAGCTAAAATTATTAGACAACGACAAGGATACCGATTCGATCCCAGCCAGCGTCAGATCGTGTTAATGAATCAAGATCGCCGAGAAGATGAGCAAACAGACTCGTTACCCTAAGACAAATGGCGAATTTGGGATTATTTGGGTTTATTGTGATTTAGGCTACGTATAAACCGGGTGTTAATTTATATTATTGCTAATAAATAATAATGGTTAATAGTTAATTTTTGAATAGCTATGTAGTTATCATATATTAGTTATTAGCGATACAGCGTCGCTTCTCTACGAGACGCTGCGCGAACGCTCCAATTAAAAATTCAAAATTCAAAATGAAGAATTTACTTTTTGAATCTTGAATTTGCAAAAAGGACTAATCTACCAATTAGGACGCTGATTGAGATAGTAACTCGTCTAACCAATTTTCGAGTTGTAAACGCAAGCGACAATCAGTAATATCCTTATCATTTTTGAGAGAAGGTAGTTGAGTAAGAGCGCGACGATAATCAGCGATCGCACAATTCCAGTCACCCCAAAGATGGTAAGTCCTGCCGCGTTCAGCCCAGATATGACCTTCTAGTTGACCGAAAAGCAGTGCTAGCTCAAAATTCTCAATTGCCACCTCATATTGCCCCAAATCGCGCCAGGTAATGCCTCGGTTAATCCACGCCCGAACATAATGAGGTTTCAAATCAATTGCTCGATCGTAGTCGGCAATAGCTGCTGCTAATTCTCCACAAGCCGCGTAGTAATTTGCGCGGTTATTATAAGCACTAGCCAAATAAGGATTAAGTTTAAGGGCAGTGTTGTAGTCGTAAAGGGCTTTTTGCCTTTCGCCACTTTGAAAATAAATTAGCCCCCGGTTGTTGTAATCAACGGCATTGTCGGGATGGCGGCAGATTAGTTGGGTTAAAAGTGCGATCGCTTCAGTATAATTTCCTTGTTGAGCCAACTTCAAAGCAAAAGAGCGTAAGTCGCTATCCCCGAAAGTACATTTGCTGCGATCGCGTTTCCTTTGCTTTTGAAGTTTGCTTGTACTATTTAAAACATGGCCATCGTCAGCTAAAAATGAGTGAGTATTCATCTTTTCCTGCTTGAAATACCTGCTTTTTTAAATAAAAGTCTAGTTTTTTTAAGGTTAGTGGTTTTACCACTATCTTTATTTTCAAGGTACTTATAGTTACTTGAAAGCTATCTTAAGACTGAGATTTAAACTACTCACACCAGTAGAAATCTACCCTTTAAATAAACAATTGCTCCTCAAACCTATTCATAGATACTCGATCCCGAAGATGAATTCCAGAAATAGCAGACGTTAATCTTAAAGACTAGTCAAGTAGTGAGAGCAGCAAATTGGTAGAATGCCAACAAGCCGTTCGTTAAAGAGGGGATGAGGAAGCAGGGAGCAGGGGAGCAGGGGGAGAAGAGGGGCAGGGGGAGAAGAACTATTAATTATTGTCTAATGCCCAATGCCCAATGCCCCATGCCCACTTGCCCTGAGCGAAGCCGAAGGGATGCCCCATGCCCCATTCCCTAAATTACAATTTTTAAATTTTGAGAAATTTTCTGATGACAACTGCAATTTCCTATCCCAATGCCCCTGATTTAGCAACCGATGATTACATTGTGGTCGGCTTGGCAACCTGTTTTGTCAAAGAAGATGGAGAAGTTTATCAAATCGAAGTTATAGAACCGATTCCCTCTGCGGCTTTGGAAGCGCTTTTAAAGGGTATTCCTACCTCCTATAAGCTGGCTCATGCCACAACTTTGGGAGCTGTGCTGGATAGCGATTCACCACTGCTACCAGATGGCTTTCCAGAGTCGGCTCAGTTTGGAGAAGAATTTGTACCACGGACATTTGCAGCAGCTCGTACCTATAAGCGTCGTGAATCTGCAAAATCTCTGATTCCCTTAGGTACAAACTACACTGAATTTAAATATTCAATTGAGCGGAAACGGGTTTTAAATGCCGCCAGAGTTGTCACCAAAGAAGACAATATTAAACAGCATTCTCACACTCATAAAGTGCTTTAAGTCATTATGCTAAAACTTTACGGTGGCGCTCGTAGTCGAGCGTCAATTGTTCACTGGTATTTAGAGGAATTAGGAATTCCCTACGAATTCGTTAAGCTTGATATGCAGGCGGGCGAACACCTCCAACCTGCATATTTAGCAATTAATCCATTTGGTAAAGTTCCAGCAATTGTTGATGGGGATTTTCAGCTTTGGGAATCTGGGGCAATTTTGCTATATCTTGCCGATAAGCACAGTAAAACTCCACTTTCACCAGAGGAAAATGCTCTATTTTCCCAATGGGTGTTGTTTGCCAATGCTACCCTTAGCCCAGGTATTTTTGTAGAAGCAAATCGGGAGCGGGAAATGCCCCGCTTGTTGACTCCCTTAAATGAAATTTTCAGTAAACAACCTTTTTTACTTGGCAATGAGTTCACTGTTGCTGATGTGGCAGTGGGGTCTATTTTGAATTACATTCCCATGATACTAAAGCTAGACCTCAGCCCCTATCCAGCGGTGTTGAGCTATATGAAGCAGTTATCTGAACGTCCGGCATTTCAAAGAAGTATTGGCGGACGGACTTAAAATAATTCGTAATTCGTAATTCGTAATTCGTAATTGAATTTTTAACTACGAATTACGAATCTTTTAACGATAATTTGTAAATTGCAAAGCAACTGGGTAGTCTTCTTGTTTTAAACGCTGCATGACTACTTGTAAGTCATCTTTAGATTTGGCAGAAACTCGCACAGCATCCCCTTGAATTGAAGCTTGTACCTTTTTAAATTCGTCCCGAATCAATTTGGAAATTTGTTTGGCGATTTCCTGACTGATGCCTTTTTTGAGTTTGATTTCTTGACGTACACGATTGCCACTAGCTGATTCAACCTTGCCAAAATCAAAGATTTTTTGGGAGAGGTTACGCTTGGCGGCTTTTTCTCGCAGAATGGTGTGTACAGAATCTAAAGTAAACTCGCTGTCAGTACTAACGTTAATGCTTTCTTCAACTAACTCGACATTAGTTTCAGTGTCTTTGAGGTCGTAACGACCTTTGATGTCTCGGATAACTTGATCGACAGCGTTAACCAATTCTTGTCGGTCAAAGTCGCTCACAATGTCAAAAGAAAAAGTAGAAGCCATAAAACATTTTGGATTTTAGATTTTGGACTTCGACTTCGCTTAGTCGAACGATTTTGGATTGGGAAAACTCTTCCCCAGTCCCCAGTTTCCATGCCCCAATTAACTAGTAGCTTGGATGATGCTCAAGAAAAAGAGAGTGGCACAACTAGAGATGCCAATGGCAAACATCAGCGATCGCAAAAGGGGTATATTCAAAATATAAAAAATCGAGTATAGGAAACGAGCCACCACAAAAGCGATCGCAGCCACTTGTGCCTTAGTTGAATTTACACCAGTTACATAAGCCATCAATGCGGCTGCCGCAAACACCATAAACGCTTCAAAGGTATTCTCATGTGCCCAAGTAGCTCGTTGGGCATAAGGTGGCAATTTATCTAACAGAGCGCGAGGAGTAGAAAACATTTCAGGTCCAATACGCCTACGGGCATAAGCTACTACCAAAAATGGCACATAAATTAGAAAGGCAGCAGCAGCGATCGAGTACAAAAAAATTATCATTACTTATTAGTAGTTGGTTATTAGTCATCCGTCATCAGTCATCAGTCATTGTCAAATACAAATGACAAAAGACAAATGACAAATGACTAATCAAAGTAGAAAAGCGTTACCACTTTTCTTTGTTCTTCTGCATCCTGACAAGTTTGTAACAGGGTGCCACTGTCGTGAAATGCAAAGCAAATTAGTTGCTGGCAACGGGAGACAATCTCCTTGTTGCACAAGTAACTAGCTTCTGCTAGAGACAGATTATCATTACTGGGATTTTCGACTAGATGCATTACCTGTTCTAGTTGCTGGCGCGATTCCAAAGGCTGGCGTTCCAAGCTTTGGGGTAGAATCACCGTCAACAAATTTGCATCAGCCCGGGTTGCTCCCTTGATAGCAGCTGAATTTGTACCTGTAGCACCAGAAGTAATGATTCGATTACCCGATAAAACTAAGGCATAAGTCATCATTTCAATAAGATTCTGATGCGTAATCGGGACGTGACGAGAACCCAGCAAGGCAATTCTTTTAGAACCCGTTTGCTGGATTGTCGCCAGTTCTTGCGCTAATGTATCGAGGTTAATAAGGTCTGTTGATTGGCTCAAAGATGGAGATAATCAGACTAAACGACCCAGATATTTTACCAAACAGCGTGTAGATGCGAGGAAAACTTGAGTTAAACATTGCGACTAATTTTCGATTGTTTGGTTCAGTAACTCTATTACTTGCTTACACCAAGCTAGCCAATGTGTTTCGTAACTAATACCATTTAAGAGAGTCAAATACCGAAATTTGCCTGATTCTGACAGTTCTTGCGGATTTTGAAAGTAACGTTGTTCTAAATCTTTATACGTAGACAATTTTTTTTGATGGGCTTTTTGGTGATGTTTTAGTTCTGCCAAGATGGTTTGGTGAGGAACAATATGACCAGCAAAAATTTTTACTAGTAAATCATCTTTAATCGGTGTGGGTTCACAAGATTGAGCAATCCACTCTTTGAGGTGCTGTTCTCCCAAGTCTGTAACACTGTAGAGCCTTTTATCTGGCCGTCCTGCTTGAAGAATCGACTCAGAACTAATCCATCGTTGCTCTTCTAGCTTCGCCAACTCCCGATAAATTTGCTGGTGGCTTGCTGACCAGAAAAAGCCTACAGAGCCATCGAATTTTTTTGCTAAATCATAACCACTACAGGGTGCGTCAACCAGAGCCGCTAATATTGCGTGCGCTAATGCCATAATTTTGAATTCACTACTTGACTTATGCAACTAATTGCATAAAATGATTGATATGCAATTAATTGCATATTAACTTAAGAACAAGGAGTGGTATATGCCTCAAGTCATACCGGGACGATTTACAGCCCAAATTGATGAACCCTTTGTTGTGTTTCTGATTGGGATGCGAATTAATAAATTATTCGCTTTTTCCAAATGGATTCCGACTGCAACAGCAATGTCGCCGATGTTACGAAGCCTTTACCAGAATCCCGAAAAAGGGTTTTTAGGGGGAGAAACTTTTGTTTACTGGCGAGGAGTGGGACTGATTCAGTATTGGCGATCGTTCGAGGATTTGGAGCGTTTTGCCAGAAATCCAACCGATGCACATCTAAAAGCTTGGCAAAGGTTTAATCAAGCTATTGGTGCTGATGGCAGTGTTGGCATTTGGCACGAAACCTATTTAATTGAACCGGGAAGATATGAGGCGGTTTACGGAAATATGCCTGTCTTTGGATTAGCTGCTGCAACTAATCATATCCCGGCTATCGGGCGCAAGGAAACAGCACGCCGTCGCCTGGGAGGTGACGGCGAACCAGCTGTACCCTCACCAGCGATACAGCCTCCTAACTGATAACTGAGCATTGATGCTCTTAATAGTTTGAGTTGATGAATCTAAGACAATGCCGCTGCGGGAGTTAAACCTAGTTTGGATAACAAGCGGTCAATGTCAAAATGCTGGGACATCAACTGGCGAATATACTGAACTTTAATCGGCTCGTGGACGCGGACTTGACCAAAAGTGCGATCAACAATTCCTACAGTAGTGAGGGTATCTAAGTCAACAGACAAAATGGGTATTTCTAGTTCTTCAGCGCGACTGAGAATGAACGGTGGGGGTGGTAGTTGCCCGGTGAGAATTAAACATTGGGTAGAAGTTTCTAAAGCCGCTTGCTGAATTTCCACGCGATCGCCTCCTGTCACCACTGCCATATTCCGGCGTTTGCGGAAATATTTTACAGCTGAATTGACATTCATCGCTCCAATTGCTAAACTTTCCACCAACAAATCCATGCGATCGTTGCGACAGAGAACGTCAGCCTTTAACTGCTTGACTAGTTCGCCAACACTGACACTGCGAAGCAAATCGCTATTCGGCAGCATTGCTAGCACTGGAATACCCTGCTGTTCCAAAAATGGTAGTATGAGGGTTTCAACCGCTTCTAGTTGGGTGACAGGGATATCATTGATCGCAACTCCAATCAAGCGATCGCCCAGAAGCTGTTTTGCAGCCAATAGCGCCTCAACCGAAAGCAAGGATTTATAGCGGCTTACTAACAGCACACCAGCATCCAATACTTCAGCCATTTGCAGCAAAGACAAGTCAAACAAATTGCCTTCGGACAAATTACCAGGCCCCTCCAATAACACCAAATCTCCTTGAGATTTATGTAAATATTGCTGTATTAGGGACTCTTGATAATCGGTTTTGTCTTCCCCCCGCAAGCGCTTTTGCACATTTGGTTCATCCAAAGCCAGCATTGTAGGTGCAACGCGGTTTTCCGGCAAATTGAGGCTAAGAGCGATGAACTGGACATCTTCCTCAATTACGGTTCCACTAGACGAATTGAAAGACGTACCGAGTGGTTTACCGTAGCTAATATCCAGACCTTTTTGCTGTAGCTGATGAGACAAACCCAGAACAGTTGCAGATTTACCGCTGTAATTCTCGGTCGATCCAATCAGCAAATATTTAGGGGATTTTGGCACACATGCACTCCTAATTTCAAAAGTCAGAAGAACCCAGCTAGGTGTTTCCTAATTCTAGTTCCTTCTGGCAAAAGCCTCCCGCTCTCACAAATTATGCTTTCCCAGAATTACCTTTTGATTGAACAAGCAAGAGGCAAGGGTAAGGATGAAAGCTTCTCTTCGGCAAGATCGAGTTTTGAAAAACTGTATAGAGACTTGAGGTTGGGAAAGCGAAAATGCTAACTAGTCCACTTTCCCTGTCCATAATTCAGAGCATTCCAAGTCCAAGAAAGCTGTTATGGATTTTTGCAATTGCCAAAACCATAGCCATTTCATCCGTTGGCGGTCTTCTGCTAAAACGCACCACTCTGTAGCAACATAAAGACTTTGAACTGCGGTAAGTTTATAATCGTTGACCAGTTGCTCCCAATCATAGCCAAAAACACCATTGCTGATGAGATTTGCATGATATTCACGCAAAATCGGAATTTCCCATTGCCTACATAAATCAGTCTCCCACCAATGCACCATCATATACGCAAGATCGCTTACTCCTAGCCAGATAGTTAAAGACCAATCAAACGGTTGGCGATCGATGAGATAGGTTTTGCCATTTCCATTTAGGGGAGACAGGACATTACCAGGGTTAAGATCGCCATGAATTAGCGTAAAGCCAATTTCATCATATAAATAACGTATAGCAATCTTAAATAATTCTTGAAAATCTCTCTTGATTCTCTCAGTGTCTGAAGCGATCGCCTACGGCAAACCACTCGGTGTTTACGTTATAAAAAATTATTTTTCATAAGTTAGATAGGATTAATATACCAAAAGTAGATGCGATCGCAGCTACTTTGAATAATTTTAAAAAGTATTGAGTTCCACCTAAAAAAACCTAGTGATTAAAAGTCATAATAGCCTAATTACAAAAGCAAGGTGTGCCCATTGCGGATGAATTAGCACTACCAAGTACTGCGATCGCAGATGAAAATCATTCATAAATTTCCTCAAAATCCCAACACCTGCATTGATTTTTCAAGTACTTCTTTGGGGCGGAATGGTTTAGTTAGATATAAGTCTGCACCAACCTCAATTCCTTTTTGTTTATCAAATTCCTGTCCTTTTGCTGTCAAAATTATAATGTAGATATCAGCCATTTGCAGGTCGTGTTTTACAATATGGCAGACTTGCAGACCATTCATTTTCGGCATCATCACATCAAGAAAAACTAGATTTGGTTTTTCAGTTTTAATAGTTTCGAGAGCTTCTTCGCCATTTCTAGCAGTTAAAAGTTCAACACCCTCGTCTTCTAATGCTTCTAGGGCTTGTTCCATCAAAATCAAGATATTGGGTTCATCGTCAACAATTAGAATTTTCTGGGTCATAAAGATTGGGTATTGGGTATTGGGTATTAGGCACTTGTACTGAGCGGAGCCGAAGTATTGGGCATTGGAAATTAAAGATTGAGGATTAGAATAATTCCTTCCAGTCCTCAGTCTCCAAACCGTACTCCCTAGCGATTACTGTTCTGACAGCATAATAAAAAATACATTTTCTAACTCCTTCTCAAAGCGTAGGGTTTTCACCAAATCGGCTTCTTGAGAGAAGATAGAATCGATGATGATCATATCAGGTTTGGCTGACAGGGCTTTATTGATGCATTCTTGCGGATTGGAGGCTTCAATGACGCTGTATCCCTGAGCTTGTAATACATCGGATAAAGTTTTTAAGGCTGATGCATTTTTATCTACAACCAATACCTTTTTACTAGAAGTGCCTTGATAAAGCAGTGAGCCAATTTCGTTGAGGAGTTTTCCTGTATCAATGGGCTTGGTGAGATAGCGATCGATGCCAATGTGGTAGCCCCGTTCTTTGTTTTCAATAATTGACAGAATGATAATTGGAATGTCTGCGGTTTGAGGATCGTTTTTGAGAACGGCTGCCACATCGAAGCCGTTGATTTGGGGCATCATCACGTCTAAAAGAATCAGATCGGGACGGGCTGTTTTGATTTGATGAATTGCATCCACGCCGTCTTTTGCTTCTCGAACATTGTAACCTTCGTTTTCCAATTGTTGACGCAGCAGTTCTCGAATGTTAGCGTCATCATCTACAACCAAAATGGTTTTACGGTTTTGGTTGAACACAGCGGTTTTAGTGATGACGTGTTCTTTGAGTTGTTTGACAAGCATATCCAAATTCAGATTAGCAGTGGTTTGTCGATCGCAAGCGTAGGTGGGAATGATGAACGAGAATATACTGCCTTTACCTGGTTCACTGTCAACCCAGATTCTACCGCCGTGATGATCGACAATTTGTTTACAAATGGGCAGTCCTAACCCAGTCCCTTTGGGTTTGTCGGTGAGGGTGTCACCAACTTGGCGGAATTTCTCGAACACTTTTGGCTGGTCTTCAGGTGCAATCCCAATGCCTGTGTCGATGACGCTAATGCAAACACCGTCGTCTCCTTGCTTAACGCGGCAGGTGACACAACCAGATTCGGTAAATTTAACGGCGTTAGAAATCAGATTGATTAAAACTTGCAGTAGACGATTGCGATCGCCTACTATCTGAGGCAGCCCAGGTTCAATTTCGCTGACCAACTGCAAGCCGTTGGTTTCAAACAACCCGGCAGTAGAATTGGTTGCCCAATCCAGTAATTCGCTGGGATCGATCGGCTGCATCTGCCATTCCACCTTACCTGCTTCCATCTTGGCAATGTCCAGGACATCGTTAATCAAAGACGTGAGTCGTTCTGCTTCCGACACAATAATGTTGAGATTGTCAGCCACCCGCTTAATCGTTTTCTGAAGCTTGCGGTCTTCGGTAGAAATCATTGGGAACACATCGGTTTCCAGCTTTTCTTGAATGATAGACGCAAAACCAAGGACAGAAGTCAGTGGCGTCCGCAGCTCATGGGAAACTGTTGAGATGAAATCGGTCTTCATCTGGTCGATTTCCTTTTCTGCCGTCACATCCCGAATTAGCAGTGCTGAACCGAAGCAGGCATCGGGTTCTGAATTTGCCGTCTTTTTGAAAATGGCGGTTGCCACTGCCTGACCAATGCGTTCTTTGGTCAATGCAACTTCGGCAGAGAACACCTCACCGGGATGGGATTGAGTTCGTGCAACCAGTTCTGCTAAACCAGATATGGGTAATTCTCGGTAATCACCGTTGACGGCGTTAGCTGTCAATTCATACATAGCTAAAAAAGCAGGATTGAAGTGCGTGATTTGTCCGCTGATATCTGTCACCAACAAACCATCTGCTAAATTATCTAAAATGGCATTTAACCCCTGTGCTTCTGCTAGGGTATTTTGCAGAGCTGCCGTCCGTTCTATAACTCTAGCTTCCAGTTCTTGATTCAGTTGCCTGAGAGCGATTTCTGCTTGTTTGCGGGCAGTGATGTCGGTATTAATTTCCAGCACCGCGCAAGGTTGACCAGAGATGTCCCGTTGCAAAGTCCATCGGCTCTGGACGGTAATCAGTTTGCTATTATGGGTGAGATGTTCTACTTCTCCTTCCCAATTCCCTTGCTCTAATAACTCCGCGATAATTTCTTCCTTTGGTTTTGGAAAGGTTTTTTTGATAAAAGCCTGAATGCATTGGTCTTTCACTTCCTCACGCGTCCAACCGTAGAGCCTTTCGGCACCATGATTCCAGTGAGAGATTTTGTCGCTCATGTCGCGGACAATGATGGCATCGCTGGAATGATTCAACATATCCAATAAACGTTGATTTTCAGCTTCTGCCAGCTTGCGATCGTGAATATCGCTGCAAGCGCCAATCCATTCCCGAATGCTGCCATCAGCTTCTAGTACGGGGGCACCACAGACAGAGAAGTAGCGGTATGTGCCATCCTTGCCACGCAGCCGATATTCGGTTTGATAGATACCTCGGTTTGCCACAGCAGCATTCCAAGCTTCTGTGGTGCTGGCACGGTCATCTGCGTGAATCGGATCGAACCAGCCCCAACCTTCAACTTCAGCTTCGCTCTGCCCCGTATACTCAATCCAGGTGAGCATTTCCTTGCTGATTCCCAGTCCTTCTGGGGTAGCTCCCCAGACAATCTGTGAAGTAGCAGTTACTAAAGAGCGATATCGTTCTTGAAGACGCTGATTTTCGGCTTCTGCCTGTTTGCGATCGTGGATATCGGTGCAGGTGCCAATCCATTCTCGGACGCTACCATCAGCTTCTAGGATGGGGGTGCCACAGACAAAGAAGTAGCGGTGTGTGCCATCCTTACCACGCAGCCGATATTCGGTTTGAAAGAGACTCTGATTTGCCACAGCAGCACTCCAGGCTAGGGCGGTGCAGCTACGGTCATCGGGGTAAATCGGATCGAGCCAGCCCAAACCCTGGATTTCATCTGCACTCTGACCTGTGTACGCTAACCAAGTAGACATTTCACTGCTCACCGCCTCTCCTTCAGGGGTAGTCACCCAGACAATTTGCGAACTGGCAGTCACCAAAGAGCGAAACCGTTCTTCGCTCTGTTGCAGAGTTTGTTCTGCTAGCTTGCGAGCGTGAATATCAGTACAAGTACCTACCCACTCCCGGATACTACCGTCTTCCTCTAAGAGAGGAACACCACAGACCCAAAAGTAGCGATAAGTGCCATCTTTGGCACGAACCCGATATTCAACTTCATATAGGCTGCGATTGTTCACAGCGGCACTCCAAACTTCGGCAGTGTGGAGGCGGTCATCTGGATGAACGGCATCAATCCAGCCCCAACCATCGGCTTCGGCTACACTTTGACCTGTATAGGCTCTCCAGTTCGACATATCTGCCTTTTGCATTCCTTCAGGAGTGGTAATCCAAACCATTTGGGAAGTAGCTGTCACCAGAGAGCGATAACGTTTTTCCAGATACTGATTTTCGGCTTCTGCCAGCTTGCGATCGTGAATATCGGTGCAGGTGCCAATCCACTCCCGGACGCTGCCATCTTCTTCTATAACGGGCGCACCCCAGACCCAAAAGTAGCGATAGTTGCCATCCTTGCCACGAATTCGGTATTCAATTTGATACATACTCAGGTTTGCTACGGCAGCACTCCAGACTTCTCCGGTATAAGCGCGATCGTCGGGATGAACGGCATCAATCCAGCCCCCATTTTCCGCTTCAGCTAGACTTTGGCCTGTATAGGCTATCCAGCTTGCCAGTTCAAAGCAAATTCCCTCTGGTGTGCTTACCCAGACAATTTGTGTATTAGCTGTTACTAAAGAACGGTATCGGGCTTCACTCTGTTTCAGTATTTGTTCGGTATCTTGGCGTTCCTGCTGAATGCGTCGAAGGTCGCTAATATTCTCTACACTACACCAGATCAGTTGCTCTCCATCTTTCTCAATCATCTGTCCAGAAATCCTCACCGGAACCAGATGCCCGTCTTTGTGGATGTACTCCTTCTCATAAGGCCCATAGCGACCAGTTCGTTCCAAATCTTCTAGGCAAGATTGCTCTGTAGCAGCATATTTTTCTGGGGTAATCTGCCAGTAGGTGAGATTCAGAGTTTCTGGAACAGTACGCCCCAAAATGGCAGCATAGGCAAAATTGATGCTAATTAACGTCCCATCTTTTCGGCATAGTGCTAGCGCAACAGGACATTGTTCAAATAGCTGACTATTGTATTCATCAAGTTGGTTAAACATGATTGAGGTTTCTTTAGTGGCGTATTTGGGTAGGGTTAGAACAACAGAACCAAGACAACAAAGTGGCGTAAAGCCTTAACGAAATTGGGTGGCGTTGAAACATCTGATAAAGTTGATCGGGTGATGCACTTTCCACATCTGGACTGTGCTGTGAAAGTCGCTGGATCAGTTGAGTATGGCGGATCAGCAGATCCGTCGGTTTGAGCATTGGAGCTGTTGATGGAATGAAGCCGTCGGTATCGGGAGTAGGGGATGATTCCGTTGTGGGAGTTGGCAAGGCAGAGGTGCTATTTTGTTCTTCAATAGCGTCTGCCAATGCACAATTTATTGGAATCTGAATCCAGAATTCTGTGCCTTCACTCGGTTGAGAACGACACTTAAGCATTCCCCCATGTTTGTCTACAATAATTTGGTAGCTGATTGCCATGCCTAACCCTGTTCCCTTCCCAACATCTTTTGTGGTGAAGAAGGGATCGTAAATGCGGCGAATTACCTCCTCCTTCATGCCTGGGCCGTTGTCGGCAATGCGAATTACAACCCACTGGTGGTCAATGGCTATGGTACGAATAGTGATTTGGAGATTGGGAGTTGGAGATTGAGGATTATTTTTGAGTTTCCAATTTTCCATACTTTCTTCCAAAGCATCAATGGCATTTGCCAAGATGTTCATAAATACCTGATTCAACTGTCCGGGATAGCATTCAATCAGAGGAAGTGTTGCATAGTCTTTAACAATTTCAATTGCCGGACGATGAACATCTGCTTTCAGGCGATGGTGGAGAATCATTAAGGTTCCATCGATGCCATCGTGGATGTTCACGGCTTTCATTTCAGCTTCATCATGGCGGGAGAAGTTTTTCAGGGATTGGACAATTTCGACGATGCGACCTGTGCCCAGTTTCATCGAATCTAGCAGTTTGGGAAAATCCTGGATGATAAATTCCAGGTCTATATTGTCTAACTCTGATTCCAGTTCTGGAGGAGCAACAGGTAGAAATTCCTGATACTTTTCCAACAGGTGTAACAAGTCTTTAGTGTATTCGGCAACATACTTTAAATTGCCGCAAATAAAATTAACTGGGTTGTTGATTTCGTGGGCAACTCCAGCAATCAGTTGTCCGAGACTGGACATTTTTTCGCTTTGGATTAACTGAGTTTGGGCTAATTGCAACTCATGGAGAGCTTGCTGAAGCTTCTGTGTTTGGGCTTTTGCCTGGAGAGCTACTTGAGTGCTTTGCTCGTAAAGCACAGCTTTGTCAATAGCGATCGCTGTTTGAGAGGCAAAGATACTCACCAGTTTCAGGTGTTCAGCCTTGTATGAGTCAGTTTTGACGGTTCCAATGGCGATCGCTCCCAATACCCGCTCTTTGGCTCGTAACGGTACACAAATCATTGCACTAACGTGTTTTTGTCCCTCTAATCGCGGATCGGCTTGCACATCATTGACGAGTTCGGCCCGGTTGGATTGCACAATGTTGCCGATAATTCCCTTACCGGGTTCTGGCTGACTATGGTCAAAAAACACTCCAAATTCGGCAATGATTTCAAACGCAGTTGCATCTCGATTCAGGAGCAGAATCATTCCCGCAGATGATTCAATTAATTGACTCAATTCTTGAAGCACAAGTTGGCCAATCTGTCGCGTATCTAAACTTGTTGTCAGTTGAGTCGAGATATCGTCAAACAAATCAATTTCCTGATATCGCTCTAACAATTCTTTGGCGAGTACTTTCTTCTCAGCTTCCTCTTTTGCCAGAAATGAAAGCAAATTTGCAAGTATAGTTGCCTGTTCTTCTCCAACAACCCAACCGATGATTTCTCCTGAAACCTCGATTGGATAACGGTTTTCTACAGTTTGCTCTCCAATACTAATTAGTTTCGTGCCGTCTACTAGTTCAACATCAACTGCGATGTTGAACTGATAGACTAAGTTATGAATAAGAGATGGCAACTCTTTTTTGTTGAGCATCTTTCTAAGGCTAAGTGCGGGCATGAAACACCTCATCTAGAGCAGGTTGCAAATTTCTCACAATCAGTGTTGGTTCGTTGGCGTAGTTTCTCATCGAGAAAAATACAGTGTATTGCAACCTCCTGCCACCTTCAACGTCGCTATCCATACTCCTTTGCATAAGCAAGCTAGAGCTACCATCTCCCAAGAAGAGAGGAATTTTCATAAAAATCTAGGGATATAACAGTTTAGTAATTAAGGCTAGTTTTCCCAAAAACCTTAGCGATATAACAGCAAAGTCGAACGGTAACAAATACCTTTAAATTCTTTACCAGAGGCATTTTTCTGTTCTTATAACTCGCTTAATGTTTGATAGGTTCTCAAAAAACTATAAATAAAAATTTATCAATTAGATAAAACCATAGATTAAAATCTATGGTAGTAAATTCATGTCTCTTGTTACTACTCCTGATAAATTGGGAATCAGCTTTTTTGAGTATAAAAGTTAGCGTATTTATCAGAGTAGAATAATCGCCTTTAGTGTACCAAAAGAAGCTGCGATCGCAGCTTCTTTTGGTGATTTTAAAAAGTATTTAGGTAGGTGCTAGTTTTAGTTAGATCCGAGAGTAGCGAAAACGAAGTCTGAGTAGCCGTAGCCAGCGTAACCACATTTGCGCAGGTTGTTCAAAGAAAGTAAAAATATCACCGAAACCCAAATTAGTTTTGTGATGATGTAACCAGTGTCTTTCAGGAGTAGTAATAAATAGAATTTGGCATAAAATATTTACAGGCTTTGAAGTTTGCCAACCTAGTACACTTATATGTCTCCACCATACATGTAATTGACCAAGCAGTAATCCAGAAATCACGCCAATAGGAGAAAAAGACCACAGGACTACTGCTATAAGTACATAAGGCAAAGCTCCCAAGATACCATCTAAAAGAACCTGGGGATTAAAAGTCAAAATAGCGTAGTGGCGGAAGTCTTTCTTCCAGGAGTGGTGCGTTTTTAAATGAAGGCTACCAAAAACGTGCTCGGGTACGTGATAAAAGAATGTAGATAGAAAATCGCCAACAAACAGTAACAACCAAGCAACAGCGATAGCCTCAAGCATTTGTACTCCTCAAGTTTAATAAGAAAACTCCACAGAAAATATGCAAATGTCATGCTGTAGGCGTAGACACCTGTTTTGCGTTATGCAAGTAGCGCCTGTGTGTCTCATGAGTCTACCCTCCAGTTAATTTGGCTCAGAGTATGTGTAATTGGATCAGTTGCAGTTTCATGAATCTCCGATCCTTAATGCAGTCAACAGCAACTTGTAAGAACCTCCAATTTGACTTCTAGCTCTGGGTTAATGGTATTAATACCTCTAAAACCCGATGTAAATACAGTACTTTACCATAGTTACTACACAATCTTCTTACTAAGGCATACAGCGTAAGCAAAGGTTGAGTTAAGCTTGGTACAAATTTAGGTTAAGGATTTCTGCAATATTGTTAATTCTAAATTTATTGCAATTAAGCTTGAATGATGACTCGATTTAGAACAATCTAAATAGATATTATGCCAATATCAATTGAGTTATTGAGGTTAATTAAGTAGGTTTATCTTGTTTAACTTATTTGTAAAATTTGGAACATCTAGAATTAATTAGATGCCATAAATATTTTCTATAAATCGAGTCACAATATCACTTTGAATTTACACTTTCAATGATAAATAAACATTAAAAAGATAAAGATAATTTGATAATTTATCTTTATTTGCCAAGTGCGTTTGGATTTCTTTGCTCTAGACCATTCGTTCGCTCAAGTTGTAGCCACTGGCAACTTTATGTGTCACCCTTGTTTTGTCGTTACTGCTGCGCATAGCTTGCTACGCACAGCGAACGGGGTATGCATTAGACTACAGCCTAAGCTAAAAGATATAAAAAATTAAATGATAGAGTACCAAAGATTGATTCTTCCTTTATCATTTATAGACAAGTTAGTAAATCAATAAAGCATACCTGCAATATTTATTTACAACGTGTCCGATTAAAAGGGTATCTCAGTATATCCAAAATTTAGGTTACTTTCCAGTTGGAAGGTAAAATCAAGATTTGAAGTTATGATTACGCGATTTATCTATCTCAGTATGAACAAAAAATGGGCGGTCAAACGAATCACTATAAACCTGGCATTAAATGAAGCCAAAAACCTTGAAAAATATTGCGAACAGACAGGCAGACCAGCAACGGATGTAATCAGAGAACTTATTCGAGCCTTGCCACTGACAAAATAAAAGTAGATTTGCGAACTATTTCACCCGTTGATTTTCAAGATATAACTATTAAAATTTGGTTTAATTGGAGGTCTTAAAGTAAGAGGTAGTAATTTTTTGTGATGATTGAGAAGAACGTAAAAATTTAATTTCTGGCACGCTACGCTCATTATTGCGAGCGCAGCGTGCCAAAAAGAAGATAACACGAGCGCTATTATTGAGTTGCACAATGAGGAGTGAGAGAATATTTTTTTTGGTTCGCTGACTATATTGTGTCGTCATCTTCGTCAGAAAATAATCTCTAACCCATATTGTTTAAAATTTTCGCCACAAACAATAGCATTGAGGTAGCAAATATACAGCCGCGAGGATCTAATCTATGATTACTGCTCTTGCAATTACTCACATCAGAGTAAAATTGGAAACCTTTGTCTAAATCTGCACTTATACTTTAGCTATAACTCTTCTGGAATACCGCTTTTCAGACTTAGCGTCAACGTTGGGCAGCTCAAGGCAAAGCTTGAATGAGTTCTCGAATCACGTCTATTGCTAGTTTGCCTGTCTGTTCACAATACTTTTCAAGGTTTTGAGCTTCATCTGATGTCAAATTGATAGTGATTCGCTTAAGCGCTCTTTTTTGACTGGAGGTGGTCAAACGGGGAAATTTAAGTGCAGCAGTTTTATTCATTGATTGATAAGCTAGATATATAGAAACTTTCCTTATCAAGATTGCCAATTTTGAGCTGTATTTACCAGTGAAAATCGAGATTTTGAGATTGAACTTAAGCTTTACTCCCAAAAATATTACTGAGAATGTGAGGTATTAAATTACTAATACCATACGTAACAAATCTGCCATCACCAAATGTAAGAAGCTTTCGGCTAAAAAGATGATGTTAGCAACGTCCTACAGTCCAGATAGTCTGTTGAACAAGCAGCGTTTAATTACCGAGATGAGTGGATGGCAAAGGTATTTTTTGTTACTAAACATTTTGGTAATATGCCTATTTGAAATCTTCTGCAACATGAAATTATTCGTTTGTTATGGCTATTACCCTATATCTATAACAACCTAGTAGATAATTCCTTTTAATAAAAAGTGATTAAACGAACAGTGAGTTAATACATGACTTTACAAAATTGGAGACGTAAGCGTGGCGTTGCACTTACTACCAAGGGTTTACAGAAAATTAAAGAAGCAAAGCATCAGTCAGAAGCAAAAGAAAATTTTGGAAATCGGTATACTCTTGAAGAAATGAGTGTACGTTCTGGTTTATATTCGGCTACCATCTCGAAAGTATTGAATCGGGAAGGAGGAGTTGACAAACAGACTATTGAGAAGCTTTTTTCAGTTTTTAACTTAAAAATAGATAAAAGTGACTATTCAAGCTCAAATACTCGTTTAGATTGGGGGGAGGCTATCTTTAACTCCGCTTTTTATGGGCGTGTAGAAGAACTTATTACATTAGAGCAATGGATTCTCAATGAGCAGTGCCAATTGGTTGCACTCTTGGGAATAGGAGGTATTGGAAAAACAGCACTGTCTGTAAAGTTTGCTCAAAAAATTCAGGACAACTTTGAGTATGTGATTTGGCGATCGCTACGAGAAGCACCACCTGTTAAAATTATTCTAGGTAACTTAATTCAATTTTTATCTGACGAACAGGAAACAGAAAGTAACTTACCAGAAAGTTTTAGCGATCGAGTATCGCGACTACTCTATTATTTACAAAATTATCGCTGTTTAGCGATCCTCGATAATGCAGAATCAATTCTCCGCAGTGGTAGCCGCGCTGGACTTTATCGAGAAGGATATGAGGAATATGGTGAGCTTTTAAGACGAGTAGGAGAAGCAAGTCACCAAAGCTGCTTAGTGCTGACTAGTCGTGAAAAACCCAGAGAAATAGCATTGTTGGAAGGACAAGCACTACCTGTTCGCTCATTGCCACTGAATGGATTGAAGGTGACGGAAGGGCAAGAAATTTTAAAACTCAAGGGACTATCGGCAGCAGAAGATGAATGGAAAGTAATGATTGAACGTTACGCAGGCAATCCATTAGCCTTAAAGATAGTTGCCACAACCATTCAAGATGTTTTTGATGGTAATGTGACTGGATTTTTACAACAAGACACGGCTGTTTTTGGAGACATTCGCGATATTTTAGAGCAGCAGTTTGAGCGCTTGTCAGATTTAGAAAAGGAAATAATGTATTGGCTAGCGATTAATCGTGAGCCAATGGCACTTCCAGAATTGCGAAATGATATTACATTACAAGTACCGCAAGCAAAATTAATGGAGGCTGTGGAATCTCTGCTAAGGCGATCGCTAATTGAGAAGACTTCTCTACAAGACCCTGCGCGTAGCTTGCTTCCCCGTAAGGGTACGCCAATGCCAACGCCTACGCTGATTGAAAAAAGTAAAGCACTATTTACACTTCAGCCTGTAGTCATGGAGTATATGACTAGTAGATTGATAGAACAAGTCTGTGAAGAAATTGTTACTCAGAATATTGATTTGTTTAGGCGTCATGCTTTGATAAAGGCGACTGGTAAAGACTATGTTAAAGATATTCAGGTTCGCCTTATCCTTAAACCAGTCATAGATGGGTTGCTTTACGACTTAAGAAGCAAAAAAAATATTGAAAGTCAGTTAACTCAAATTCTTGCAACACTGCGAGAAGAATCTCCGCTAGAACCAGGGTATAAGGCTGGCAATATTCTCAATCTGCTTTGTTATTTAGAGACGGATCTAAGTGGCTATGATTTTTCTTATCTGACTGTTTGGCAAGCAGACCTACGTAACGTAAATTTACACAATGTAAATTTTGCTCATGCCAATCTAAGTAAATGTGTTTTTGCTGAAACCATAGGGGGGATTCACTCAGTGGCATTCAGCCCTGATGGAAAATTTTTAGCGACAGGAGATACTAATAATGAGATTCGCCTGTATCAGGTTGTGGATGGAAAACAACTGCTTACCTGCAAGGGGCACAAGGGTTGGATTTGGCCAGTTACCTTTAGTCCCGATGGTTGTGTTCTCGCTAGTGGCAGTGACGATCAAACAGTGAAGCTGTGGGATACTAGCAGTGGGCAATGCCTTGCAACCTTAGAAGGTCATAGCGGTGGAATATGGTCTGTTTCCTTCAGCTCAGATGGTAATATACTAGCGAGTAGCAGTGAGGACACAACGGTGAGGTTGTGGGATATCAGTACCGGGCAATGCCTTAAGACTCTAGTAGAACATGGTAGTCGGGTGTGGGCAGTTACCTTTAGTGCTGATGATACAATGCTTGCTACTGGAAGTGACGACCACACGGTAAGGTTATGGGATGTCATCACTGGTCAATGCCTAGCCACTTTACTGGGACACACCCATAGAGTACAGTCAGTTGCCTTCAGCCCAGACGGTCAAATATTGGCTAGTGGTTGTCATGACCATACAGTAAAGCTGTGGGATGTTGCTACAAGCCAATGCCTTCATACCTTGCAAGGTCATACTGACTTAGTAAATTCGGTTGCCTTCAATTCAGATAGTATGATGTTGGCAAGTGGCAGTGATGACCAAACGATAAAGCTATGGGATGTCAGTACAAGCCAATGCCTCAAGACTTTCAAGGGGCATGGCACTCGGATCTGGTCAGTTGCCTTTAGTCCTGATGCTACGATGCTGGTAAGTGGCAGTGATGACCAAACGGTAAGGCTGTGGGATGTCAGTACAGGTCAATGCCTTAAGATTTTACAGGGTTACTGTAATGGAATATGGTCAGTTACCTTTAATCCTCAAGGCACGATGCTTGTTAGTGGTAGTGGCGATCAAACGATCAGGTTATGGGATACCAGCACAGGTAAATGTCTTAAAACGTTGCAGGGGCATAGTAATCGGGTTACATCAGTTTCCCTTAGTCCAGATGGTAGCATCCTTGCTAGTGGCAGCGAAGATCAAACAGTGAAACTATGGGATATTAGCATCGGTCAGTGTCTCAAAACGTTGCAAGGACATAGTAATCGGATCTTATCTGTTGCTTTTAGTCACGATGGTAAAATGCTGGCAACTGGCAGTGATGACCAAACAGTGAAGCTGTGGGATGTCAGCACTGGTCAATGCTTAAAAACTTTACAAGGGCACACCCAGCGAGTATGGTCTGTCGTTTTTAGTCCAGACAATCATACGCTAGCTAGTGGTTGCCATGACCAAACAATAAGGCTTTGGGATGTCAGCACTAGCCAATGCCTTCAGATTCTGCAAGGTCATACTGACTGGATCTGGTCAGTTGCCTTCAGTCCTGATGCTACGACATTGGCAAGTAGCAGCAGTGACCAAACAGTGAAACTATGGAATGTCAGCACCGGAATGTGTCTTAAAACTTTGTACGGGCATACCAATTCCGTATATTCGGCTGCCTTTAGTATGGATGGTTGCACATTAGCAAGTGGTAGCGGAGACCAAACGGTGAAACTGTGGGATGTCAGCACAAGCAACTGCGAGAAAACTTTATCAGCACACACTAAGTTAACCTGGTCAGTTGCTTTTAGTTCTAAAGGCAATACTTTAGCTAGTAGCAGTGAAGATGGGACGATTAAGCTTTGGGATATTTTAAAAGGTGAATGTCTGAAAACTCTTTTTAGCTCTAGACCTTACGAGGGCACTAATATCACGGGCATTACAGGTGTAACTTTTGCAACTATTGCCACTCTAAAAGCTTTAGGAGCAGTTGAATATAAAGACTAGTATTACAGTTGTAAGCCCTGCTCTTACATTTTGCGCTTGTTTTTGGCAAAAGCGATATTCAAAAAGCAAGTAATATCGATCGCAACTTATGAACCTTGCCTGCATCTGCCTTGCTTTACTGTGCAGTATATCCTCCATCAATTATCATGTTGTGCCCCGTGATGAAGGAAGTTGCTGCCGAACATAACCACACTACTGTTTCTGCCACTTCCTCCGGCTTTCCAATGCGTCCTATAGGATGCATTGCCTTAAGTTGAGCAAGTGCATCTCTAGACAAAGCACTCAGCATATCAGTCTCGATGACACCGGGACTCACGACATTGATCCGGATGCCTTCCTTAGCATAGTCCATAGCCAACGCGCGGGTTAAAGCGATGACACCACCTTTGGTAGCACTATAGTTTGCAATGCCCGCAATACCTACAACACCAGCAGCAGAAGCCACATTTACGATCGCCCCGCTGTTCTGTTTGAGCATCGCCCTGATTTCGTACTTGAGGCAGAGCCACGTTCCTTTAAGATTTACATTAACCAGACGATCCCAGTCTTCTTCTGACATATCATCAGTGATTAAGCCAGGATTGCCTCCAATCCCAGCATTATTGCAAGCGCAGTCTAGACGACCATAAGTTTTTACAGTTTTATCGACCAGTGCCTCGACTTCAGCAGCATTTGAAACGTCGGTCTTAACAAAAATAGCTTCACCTCCAATTTCTTTTATCAGGCGCACAGTCTCCTCACTTTCGACGAGCCGACGACTAGCAACCACAACTTTTGCTCCAGCACTGGCAAATGCGATCGCTGTTGCTCGACCAATACCTGATGAGGCCCCTGTAACCAGTGCGACTTTCCCATATAATTGACCTGTCATAGGTGTGTTCCTTCCCTTTTGATTGCTTTGTTTTGCACCAACTGATAGCTATTTGCGTTTCTGTAGCGATACTGCACCTACACTAAAAACTAAAACTCCTAACACAGCAGAAGGTTCAGGGACAGGTATTGGCTCAAGGGGCGAAAACGCTAATTTTCCGATTAGCTGATGAGCCGCAGTCGTTGGATGGACTTCATCCCAGAACAAAAACTTGTCTGGGATACACATAACTGGCTGTGTGGTAATTTCAATAGATACCACTGGTGAATCTCCGATGCACGAGTCAGTTCCATTTGTAAGATTGAATTCCTCCGGCTTTGCAATAATCCGATTAAAAAGAGAATTAACATCAAGAGGAATAATGTTGACATTAGGGTTTAGTTCCTGACTCAAAAGTTTGAGGTTTGTAGTCAAGTTGGAATTATGTTTACTGGTAAAAGTGCTAAGTAAGCTAGAAATTTGACTATTGCCACTTGTAACTGGAAACTTTCCTAAATCTGGCAGATTCAACACCATGATATCTTTAGCTCCAACAGCAGCAAGCGATTTTACAGCCGTTGATAAATTTGTAACACTCTGAGTAGGGTTGGGAGTGCTTTGGAAAAAGTAATCTAAATAATCATTAACACCCGCCCACAAGATATAGAGGGAGTTTGGATCGGCAGACGGATTTGCTTTTGTAAAGCTGTTGATTTGTTGTTGTAATCCTGGTAGAGTGCTGATTCCTATATTCTTCAATCCTGTAGTTGCGCCACCGAAGGCAAAGTTGGTCTTCGGATTGAAAGTTAACCCTAAATCGGAGGCGAGATATTCCACCCAAACCGAACCATTGGAAAAACGTTCATTAAAGTAAGGTGGATTTGGGGGAACGATTCCGTTAGTTGCATTAAATACATTACCCGTATCGGAAAAGCTATCTCCAAAAACATAAATCTCGTCATAATCCTTTGCCAAGACTTTGAGCGGAAATATCAAGGATAACAGGTAAAAACCCGCCGCCAAAATTTGTTTTTGCACGATCGACTACTGGATATGCTTTAAATCTTGATAAATAACTTTAACAAGAAACGAAGCTACGATTTAAAGAACTTTTCAGTGCTGATTCAGATTCGTTGAGATTTGGGACAAGACCTAGCGCCACATTACCCCAACGCATTACACTTGCAGAGGCGACTCCTGCTGCACCAAAGCCATAAACGAGAACCAAATCATTTTCACGAATTTTACCCATCTGTGCAGCGTGATAAAGATTGGCTATAGTAAGTACTGGCCCAATATTAGCGTACAGAGGGTAGAGATTAAGGGTGCGCTCTGGGTCAATACCAAGTACACGTACACAGAAGCTTGAAAACCAAGCTGTGGCTGTATTGAAAAGAAAAAAGTCAATTTGATCGAGAGTTAAATCGGCTGTCGAGATAGCACCTTCGCAACAGGTACGTAAAAGCTGAGTCGATTCTTCACTGAGCGCATTTTTTGCGTCCTTGTTCAACTGCATCCGAATTCGTGGATTGCCTTGCTTGTTTTCTCTAACATTTAAGGTTAATAAGTCACAGAAACAACTTGTATTCACAGTTTTTGTACTGAGTATTCCTTGGTTAGGTTTGACTGAACCGACAACGAAGGCTCCAGCACCATCACCGAGAAACCAGGAAACAGTATCTTCCTCATCGACAAAGCGAGAGTAAGTGCAGGAAATTACTACTAGTATATTGCGGTACTCACCTGCTTGTACCAGAGCACAGGCAGTTTGCAATGCAACTGGGGTAACACCACAAGCTCCATCAAGATTCCATGCAGCACCTTGCAGTCCCAGTTTTTGGGCAAGGAAGGCGGCATTACCAAATCCGATTTGTTCGGGCCAAATCGAGGCTACGAGCATAAGATCGACTTCTTCAGGATTAAGCTTCGCCACTTTGAGAGCATCACGAGCTGCACGCTCTTCTAGCATCAGCGATGATTCACCTGGAGCAAGTACCCGCTGTTCGACAGTACCACGAAAAGGATCTGACAGATATGGCAACATCTCCAAATCAAACTCGTTGCTGGGGGTAGAACCAGCAAGCGAAAACAGCCTTCCCAAGCTTTTTTCCTCGACTTGAGCAACTATATCTGGGTATTTCTCTCTGTAATAATCTTTTGTACGTCTGATGCTGGGAAAACTAACTGCGATCGCGCGAATACCTACTGAATGATGCACTATGAAAATCTCCTCTTAGTAATTCGTAGCACCTTGTGCAATCAGATTGTGAATATGACTCTTAATTGGTGCAAGTCGGGTTGGGTCAATTACTACGTCAACAACATACGGACAGGTCGAGGCGATCGCTTTCTCCAAAGCTGCTTGGATTTCAGGTTCCGTTTCAACGCGGATGCCCTCAGCCCCCATTCCACAAGCTATCTTGACAAAATCCGCCTCCGGAATCTTTACATCTACATCTTTGAACCCTAGCAAAGTCATCCCCTGGTCGCACATACTATAGCGCCCATCATTTAGTACAATCCAAACAGCAGCAACTTGGTATCTTACAGCCGTGCTTATCTCATTGTTCATTAGCATGGCACCATCTCCAACTATGGCGACGGTCTTACCATTGCGTGCCAGTGAAGCACCCACGACGCCTGTGACGAAATGACCCATAGATGCAAACCTGGTACTAACTCGAAAACGACCTGGTTTGGTAAATCGCAGTCGGTTAATTGCCCAAGCGAGCGAGTTTCCTCCTTCAGCCATGACAACCGCATTGCTCCCTTCAACTATTTGCTGTTGAATTGCATCCATGAGTACTTCCGGTCGCACTGGGCCCTCTGCACGTGGATTAAGTATTACAGGCTTGGAACAAGGCAGCAACATTTCTGTTAACTGATTTGGGTGTTGTGAAAAGTTCTTTAGCAGTGCCTTTACAAACATTCCCACATCGGACTGGATGGCAAAGGTTTCGGCAGATGGATATGCAGTTCCTGGAACCTCTGGGTCGATATCGACATGCACAAACCCTCGTTTTGGAATCATCGCAAAATTCCAGAACGAAGTCCACTCACTGAGGCGCGTTCCTAGCACCAACACTCGTAAAGGTCGTTGTTCTTGCATATACGTTAAAACTGACGTATCTCCGGCAAAACCTGTAACACCAACAAATTGAGGATGGTTTTCGGGAAAAATGCCTTTGCCCCGAGGCGAACACATTACCGCCGCTCCCGTTGCTTCTGCAAGCTGACGAATTTCTGCTGCTGCACCCCGCGCACCAAAGCCGATCCAAATGGCAAATGGTCCTTCTGAAAGCAACCGCGTACATTCTGCAATAGTTTCCTCATTTACGGCTGCGGGAGCAAAAGAGAAAGCCACTTGTGGCAATGATTTCTTAACTGAACTAGTTTGGATATTAGTGGAGATATTTAAGTGTGCTATAAAACCATCTGGTCGGGCTATACCAAGTGCCAACCGTCGATGAACTTTTGACAGTTCATCGCTGCATTCGAGAGTCGTCGCATAATGAAACAGTGGTTCTGATGTGAACAGTCCCTCACTAGGCATGGTGTAAGTGCTGGTTTCTTGGAATGCCCACCTTCCACGCTGCGATGCCGATGTGGAAGGCGACAGAAAAATAACTTTAGCACCTTCCCAACGTGCAGCAAACAAGCCAGTTAATGCATTCGTAATCCCTGGACCAGTTGTAGTAAACACTACGACAGGGCGATCGCTAGCAAAATACGCCTCAATGGCTGCAAAAGCGGCTCCAGCTTCATGGCGAAAGTGCAACACCTGGATAGAACTTTGATGTAATGCAGCCCACACTGGCGCGATCGCACCTCCCGAAACACCAAAGGCATACTGCACCCCCATATCTTCCAGGATTTTTACCACTGCCTCCGCTACCGAAAAAGTTTCGGATGGCTTGCTATTAGATGGCTGTTTACTTGAGTTTAATTGTTTAGTGGTATTTGCTTGTGTATCCTGAAATTTCACATCCATACAAATTATACTTAGGAATAATTTCCTTTTTGGAATAACTATTATCCCATACCTACAACTTACTAATCTTGTTTTATCAATGTAATATAAATTTGTTTGGATAATGCCAATACAACTTTGCTGAACAATACTTTCTAACGCAGGTATAACTGTCAAACGACCTTGGCGGTTTACTTTGTCAATCTTTGAGCAACCTATAAGTTCCGCGTTACCCTGATATAAAAAAAATAAAAATGTTCGGAGACTTCAAGAACAGTGGATGTGGCGATGCCTGTGGTAGTCACTGAGTTTTGTCGTATCCCTCCAAAGAAGCAAGCTACGCAAAGCGTCTCTAAGAGTTGTGCGGGCTGCGCCAACACGGATGACTTCACCCGTCTTTTTAGTTTGTGAGAACTGAAGGCTATTAATCAAGCTCTGGAGTATAAAAAAGTGATTGAATTAAATCAGTATAAGGCTTTAACTTTCGATTGTTACGGAACCCTAATTGATTGGGAAAATGGCATCTTAGGGGTGCTAAGACCACTTATGCTGGCACATAACACTAATTTGGATGACGAGCAGATTCTTGATATTTTTGCTGAATTTGAAGCAGAACTCGAAATTGGAGAATATATCAAATATCGAGAAGTTTTGCAAAGAGTAGTCCAGAAATTTGGTGAACGATTTGGCTTTGAGCCAACTGCTGACGAACTAAATTCACTTGCCGATTCGATTCAGCATTGGCTGCCTTTTCCCGATACAGTTGAGGCACTTAGAACTTTAAAGCAAAAGTTTAAGCTGGTAATTATCTCAAATGTAGATGACGATCTCTTTGCTTTCTCAGCAAAGCACTTGGAGGTAGAATTTAACGAGGTAATCACAGCAGAACAGGCAAAAAGCTACAAACCTGCCTTCAACAACTTCAGACTGGCTATTGAGAGAATTGATTTGCCGCTAGAGCAGATATTACACGTTGCTGCTAGTGTATATCATGATATCGTCACAGCCAAATCTCTAGGATTATCAACAGTCTGGGTAAATCGTCGAGCAGAACAAGGGGTTAGTGCGAGTTTACCAGCAGTCACTCAACCTGATTTGGAAGTGCCTGATTTGAAGACTCTCGCGGCTTTAAGTTTACAGTAATCTGCTGATTTGAATCCCCACGAGAGGAACAAAAGTAGATCGCATTTAGATAGAGAGATGCCAAAGAAAGAATTTGTTGTTATAGCACAAGCCTTGGTGGTTAGGACATCAACAGACGATAAAACTTAGACACAAAAAGGCTTTTCATCCAATCCCCAGTCCCCATTACCCCTTATCCCCAGAGGGGGCCCCACCATCCCCAGTCCCTTGCTATAAAAAACTAAACAGGGATTGCAACATAGATTGATTCTGTCTTACTCTAGAAAAAATACTAGGTCAGTTTAATGTTCTTAAACTTTGGGAACCACAGCATATAACTGGCTTTTTTTTTCCTGTGCGCCCTGCCGATCGCCTTGTTCAATAAAACACTTTGATAGCCTAAAACGATGAAAGCATCTGCTAATTTTGACTTTGAAGACGAGAAATTCAATGCACCGCCTTCGCAAGTCCTTCCCTGGTGTCAGATGATTAATCCTCGGTATGGCACAGATGGTATACAATCTCACGGTTTGGCGATTAAGCTGGATAATGCCAATGCTGTCGGCTTTGTACCAGATGATAATTGGCAGCAAGTTGAGCATGAATTTAGCTCTGGAGTAGAAACAGTCTTTATTAGCGCTACTCCACGCTTGGTCATAGTGCGCCGGGGGCCATTGTCTGTTAAAGACCGGGAAAGTGGTCTAAAACTGGGTACGCTCAAAGATAATTATGATGCTTTTTTAGCCGACAAACTTAAATTTAAAACCTTTACTCGCTATCTAATTTTTCTAGTGGGTGAGAATAAAAAGTTTTTACATGAATCACCACTACAACTAACTCTCAATGGTGCAGCCGGAGCGAGTTTCAGCAAAACCTACTGCGAATATCAACAAGGCAGAGTAGTAGGTGGATTCGTTGCTGAACTAGAAAAAGCTTATGCTATCTACCGCAAGCAACCTTTGACACCAAAAGGGCCTTTGTTCCACGCTCACGGGATTTTTTGTCCCATCATTGAGTGTGAAGAAAGAGGAATTGAACCAAATACAGTTTTGGTAGCTTCAACTGTGGACTATAAACATCCCACTGTAGGGACTTTAACGCAATATTTAATTGCTTCCGATGCTCTGGAGTCTGCAATGATTTGTAAGACTTTTGAAGAATACAAAGATTTTGGCAAGGAACCTGTAAAATCAGAAACCCCTAAATTGGCAATGGCAGGAGTTTCCAACTCTTACGTTTATGCTGATGAAGATGATTTTGCTTATCCGCCGTATTAAGGAAAGTGAAAAGTTAGGAGTGATGAGTTTTAAATTAATAACTCCTAACTCCTAACTTCTAACTTCTAACTTCTAATTTTATTCTTTGAGCAGCAAATAATATAATGAACCATTACCGCCTGTGATACCAGCGCGATCGCCCGCTAGTTTACCGGACCCCATGAAATAATCCACCCGGCCCGGCCCTTTGATGGCGCTTCCTGTATCCTGGTCAAGCACAAAGCGGCTGACAGTACGCCTCTGGAGTTTGCCACCACTGGCAGGATAGGGAAATGAGTTGTAAATCAGAGCTAACGCTCCCGGTGGCATGAGAGACTTATCTGTAGCAATGGAACGTTCTGCTGTCACTGGCACATGAATACTACCAGTAGCACCTCTACCGCTTGTTTCTTGGAAGAAAATAAATCGTTCCCAGCGCGGTAGATAATTGTTCAATTCCTGGGGCTTTTGTCGGAAATAAGCAATCAAACGTGGCATTGTTAATCCTTCCAGGGGAAGTTTGCCATCTTTGGCTAATTCTTTGCCGATACTAGTCCAAGGGTAATCAGTGCCGCCGGCATAGCCAATTGATGTTGTCTTGCCATTAGTTAATTTAATTTGGGCAGAACCTTGGATATGTACCATGTATGCATCTAGGCGATCGCGAAACCAAAGCAATTCTAAACCGTGTAATTTGCTCTTATTCCCTTTTAAACCATCTTTCCCTTCCAAATCAATTCGTTTTGGGTGGGGTTTCGGCCATTGGCTGAAATCAGGTGGTAGCCGATAAAGAGGATACTTATAGATTGCAGTTCTGACACGGCTAGCGGTGTAAACAGGTTCGTAATAAGCAGTGAACTTAACAGTACCCTTGCCATCGTTGCCCACGGACTGGTAGAAGACAAATTCACGACTGACAGCAGCTTGTAGTTGGGCTGCTGACTTAGAACTGACAACCAGTTGGCGGAAACGCAGCAAACTCCGGCGGACGCGATCGAGAGTGATTTCCTTGATCGGATAGTTTTGATATGCTGCGATCGCATCACCCTTTGTTAGATAAAGCAAACTGTTATCAATGGAAGCTAATAACGCTTTGCGATCGCCTATCTTACCTCTTTGACCCCAAATTTGCTCATCCCAACCCAAGCAAGTCGGCCGGAGTGTACAATCGCTTCCAATAGTGATTGGTTTTAGCGGCGGCGCGATCTCAGGAGCGATCGGTATTGGTATAGGTGGAAGATCGGGAGTCGTCGGTAGTGGCAAAGGCAGTAAGTTAGGAACCTGAGCGACAGCCGACCAGAGAGGGTTTACGAGGGCAATTCCTAGACTCAAGGAAAGCAAAGCAAGGGTTTTTCTCATCATTTAGTTGAATCTTTCAACACTAGAACTAAAAATAGGTTCTACCCGGATTGCCACAATCCGAGAAGGGCGTACTACCATATATTCCCCTTGAATATTTTTGATCGGTACGCTAATAAAGTCATTAGAAGCAGATTTTGGCACAAGTTCACCGCTATACCATTTCTGAAACTCTTGAATAGTAGGAAAACGTACTTCTTCTCGGTGGCCGCTTTCCAGTAGGAGGTATACGGCATATTCATTTGCGGTTCTAGCCATAAAGTTGAATCATTTAAAAAACATTCAACCCATTGTTAACCACGTAACCCCCGAATGAAAAGGGTAAGCATACGGGAGGTTGGGAGAAATCAATTCAAAATTCAAAATTCAAAACTTGTACTGAGCGTAGTCGAAGTATTCAAAATTCAAACATTTTAGAACTTCTGCCTCCTCTTTCCCAATGGCCCATCCCTAATGCCCAATGACTCTTCACTCTAGACGCCTAATCGTTTAAGCAGTTCCTTAAAAAGTGTAAGTTTACATGGCACTAGCGATTTCTAAGGAATTATTAAAGCTTCAACAATAATATGCCTGCAAGCCGATCTGGAGTTTAGTTAGTCATAAACTTGTAATGCAATCCTTAAAAAACAAAAAACCTTGCTTGAAATTTTGGCACTACCTACTTTCTGTCTGAACAAACCTTACCAAAGCTGGTACTTGTGTCAAGATTAATTTGAGGAATTAAGGCTTGTAACACAATGTTAGGACAATTATTAGACGGACGTTACCAAATCCTCCAGATATTAGGTGGAGGTGGATTCGGTCAAACCTACATAGCCCAAGATACCCATCGGCCTGGTTTCCCAAAATGCGTTGTCAAACACCTTAAGCCCGTAACTCGTAGTCCTGAATTTCTCAAAACTGCCAGACGGCTATTTACTAGTGAGGCAGAAACACTAGAAAAACTGGGCTACCATGACCAGATTCCTCGGCTTTTAGCCTATTTTGAAGAAAACCAAGAGTTCTTCTTGGTGCAAGAATTCATTGAAGGACATACCCTGAAAGCGGAACTATTCCCCAATCAACGTTGGCCAGAAGATCGAGTCATTCAACTACTCCAACAGGTTTTGGGTATTCTACAATTTATTCACAGCCACAACGTTATTCATCGAGATATCAAACCGGACAATATAATTAGGCGGCAACAAGACGGTAAGTTAGTGCTGATTGACTTTGGCGCTGTTAAACAAGTCCAAACTCAACTGCTCACAATTGCAGGGCACACGGGAGCTACTATTATTATTGGTACTCCCGGATATATGTCTACAGAACAGGGACAAGGTAAGCCCCGCCTCAACAGTGATATTTATTCCTTGGGCATTATTGGTATACAATCGCTGACAGGTTTACATCCGATAAACTTTGAAGAAGATCCAGATACAGGAGAAATTTCTTGGCAGCATCAAGCTAACGTCAGTTCTGAATTGGCATCTGTGCTATCTAAAATGGTGCTACATCATTTTAAACAGCGCTATCAGTCTGCGGCTGAAGTTTTACACGTGCTTAAGGATCTCGATATTACAAAAGAAGCGCGATCGCTTCAACTACCATCTTTGACACCCAAAGAGCAAGAATATTATCGTCAAGATTACCAGGTAGAAGCGCGATCGCTTCAACTACCAGATTTTACACAACCACCTCAAACTTCGCTTACTCAACAAAACTCAATTGGGTATCCGACTGCTTCTATTCTGTCTGGGGAAAGTTACAACCGCTTAGAAACAATTCTTTTAGAATTTGTTGGCCCCATCGCCTCAAGATTACTACGACAAGTTGCAGCATCAGCGTCCAATTTTGAAGAATTAATTAGTCAATTAGCCCTTCATCTTCGAGAAAATCAACAAATTGATTTTAAGAAGAAAACAACATTTCTACCAGAGAAACCTACTCTATTACAAGAACTTACTGTAAAAGCCGACCAATCTGGTAATAACTCAAATAATTTAGCAAACCAAGAATCTCAAGTCATTAGTGAAAAATTTCTGGCAGAGTGCGAACGTGAGTTGGCTGATTTAATTGGCCCGATAGCTAAGTTTCTAGTGCAAAAAGCTATGAAATCTGCTGGACAAATCTCTCGTGCAGAATTTGTGAAAATTTTAGCATCACAAATCCCTGAACCTCAAAAAGCTTTGCAATTTGAGCAACGCTTACTTTCTTGATTTTCTCGAAATTGGGTTTTTATCTCTGTGAATTACGGATTATTAGCCTTAATTATTTAGCATTTCCAAAGCTATTTTCAAGCTAGCTTTCATCCGATTAAATGCTTCTGCTAACCCGCCAATCTCATCATTAGAGCTTTCTTCAAAATCAGCGCTCATATCACCAATACTAACTTTTTGAGCTATTTTCTCTATTCTTCTGATGCGCTGAATTACATATTTTGTAATTAAGAAGTTAATTAAGAAAACTACGAGCGCGAAGATCGCAATTAAAAGTACCATTATCAATATCCAAGTCCGTGTGGCATTGGCAAAAATATCTTGAGAAGGAACAGAGATAATTTGAGCAGAAACAATCTGATTGAGTTGCCAGCCAAAACCATTTTCCGAGCCATAATTTAACAACTGACTTTTAGGAGCCTGATCTGGTGTAGAATGGCATCGCAAACATTTCGCTTGTGTAATTTTTAGTGGTTGTGCAATGTAAAATACTTCGCCTTCTGACAATTTACGAAAGCCTGTAATTTCTAAAGTATTAGGTTCGTTGCGAAAACGCTCCACAAGTTGAGTTTCAAAACTATCAGCTTTATCCGCTAAATTGGTTGGATTAAGTGTTGCATCCTTATGAAAAAAGTTTTTAAATTTAGGCTTTTTACGAAAATTTTCAAAAACCTCTTTAGAGGAAAAAGTTGGTACTACTTCAGGCGTGAATGTTGGGTTAGTATCTAATCTAGGTTCTAATAGGGGAGCAATCCGATTTTGTGTATAATTTCTAACTGCATTCACCATTTGGATGAGAATCTCCGCTTGAGAACTTACTTCATTTTGCGCTTTCCTTTGAAGTACACTGGATAAGGCAACGCCACTTCCTAAAATACTAATGATGAAAACTAATATTAAAAGCAAGTTAAATTTAGCACCTATTTTTAAGTTTTTTAACGTAATGTTGTTTAACATAACCTAAGCAACGAAGGTGGCCTGTGAGTTTGTCTAATATTTATTTATACCTGTTAGAAAGCATCTCAACAATATCTAAATAAATATTAATTTTTTACTGCAATATAACCTTTTTAGGCAGCAGTAAAATTTATCTAAATTAGTCCTGAAAGCCAAATCATTTCCTTAACCATAATTAGTGATGTTTGTGCGATTTCCCCGTCGTTTATTTCTGTTTCATCTACTAGGTTTTACATTTGCTGCCTGCAAACCACAAAATGGAGATGGGGTTGAGGGCACGTTAACTATTGGTGTAATCAACTATGGTGGAGGCGAACAGATAATTAATCAATATGCTAAATTTAATAATTACTTAGGTGAAAAAACAAACTCATATATTCAGTTAGAGCCTGTTTTTAATGAAAATAGAGCGGTTGAGCGCCTTGATGCTCGTGCTTGGTCATTGGTATTTGCTCCACCGGGTTTAGCGGCTATTGCGATCGCACGTCACCAATATGTTCCCCTATTTCCTTTAATAGGTATTAGTAATTTACGTTCAATCTTCGTTGTTCGTAAAGATAATCCGATCGCTGACTTGAAACAATTGCAAGGCAAAACAATAGCTTTAGGACAGTTAGGTTCAGCAACAGGATATTATTTTCCTCTTTACAATCTTTATGGTACAACACTAGCTGAGATATTGTTTGCGCCCACACCCAAAGCAGCACTGGAATTGGTCGCTCAAGGAAAAGCGATCGCCTGTGCCGTCTCAGAGGCGGAATTAGGTCTCTACAGTTCGCAGTTGGCGCCAACTGAATTCCGCATACTATTTAAAGACCCTCACTATGTACCATTAGGTGTGGTTTTGATTGGGCCGAATGTAGAACGTAACCGTCAAGAGTTTATCCGCAAAGTGATGAGTGAATCGTCTTCAGATTTAGCTCAAGAAGTGGGGTATGTACCCAATGGACAAGTACCAGATTACAAATACATGATTTCTGTGGTCGATCGGGTAAGCTCAATTAGTTCCAAGTTACAAAGTAAACCTGTTCGTTTATTCTAATTAAAGCAATAACAATACTTTCAGCCTTTGTTTTCTCAAAAATCCTCTTCTAATGCTCAAATACCCTACTTTCAGCATTTAAGTATAATTAATTTGTATTAAATAATACTTATTAAGATATTCACAAAAAAAGACCCTTTAAAGGGTCTTGCCGTACTGATTAAAGAATTAATTTATTTACTCAATAATCCAAGTGCTAACTCTAGATACATTTTTGCTTTATGCAAAGCTAGCAGTTTTTCTTGAGTATACCTATCTGGGTAATTCATGATTCTCCCTTCCATCGTGATTTTGATGAGTGCAGCTTGCTCATCTGTAGGAGCATTCATCTCATCTATAGCGTTGCTCACTGCTTGCATGAAAACAAAGGTAGGAGGTTTTAACCCTTTACCTGCCTCAAACTGGGATAACGCCATTCGAGGGAATACCATCAAGGATGTAATCCATGAGGTCTTGTACCCTTTATTCCCAGTTGGTTTGATGCCGTAGCGTAAGCATAGCTCACTGAGTTCTTTGATGGTTTTGATTTCTAACTCGGAACGCGTAAACATAAAATAGAGTTACCTCTTGTAAAAGTGGTATCGGTGAGCTACAAGTTTTCCAGACAATATGCTCACCGATTTAAAACTCTAATCGATTGCTAGCAATCGATTCAACCTATATTTACATTTATCAACAATGCCTAACCCTAGAGGAACTCCTGAAAATTTAGAACCAGGAAAAAGAAAAGGTGATGAACCATTGACTGAGCAAGTTAATTTGCGTGTCACTAAGACAATGAAAGAAGAATTGTCCACTAAGGATGATCCACCAGAATTTTGTCGCCAAGCTATCCAAGAAAAACTAGATAAGGATAAAAAGAAATAATTCCAAAAAATTCTAAATATAAAAAGCTTCCTACTTATCAGGAAGCTTTTATTTTAAGAAAAATTTGAGCTTCAATTGTTGAAATCTAGTTCAATCATTTATTTTTTGTTGTACATTTGTACTACTAATAGTATTAATTTGTTAATGTAACATCATGCTTGCTAAGGAGATTTACTTAAATATTTATATTTAAAAGTAAAAATTACGTAAAAAGCCGGAAGATTTACTTAGAGTAAGTATGCAACAGTAATATTATTCTTTCAACGTCAAAGATAAAAGGAAAGCATGGAGATAACATCAATCATTACTGAAATTTTAAGTGGTGCAGATAAAGCGGCGATAACAATTTTAGTTAAAGCCCTCTTTGAAAAAGAAATAATAACGATAGGCAATTTTACAAAAAAGAAAGGTGAGAACTTGATTGATGCAGTAAAAAGGCTTATAAAAAAACCAACTTTAAAAGATATCAAACCTGAAGAATTGATAGATAAAATAGAAGAGATTGAACCGCAAACATTACAACCTATATTAGAAGGTGTACTTATAGGAGATAAGAACGAAGTAATTAGACAGAAATGGATGAATTTATTGGAATCAGCAATATTGGGACATCAAATTCATCCTAGATACATAGACGCATTAAGGCTTTTAGATGGTATAGACGCCAATGTTTTGGAATTTATGTATGATTATCGTAAAAGAGGAAATCGATTAACTAACTCTGAAATTCTAATAGGCTTACAACAAAGACAAATAGAAAATCCTACGGAAGAAATGGTAAAAGATAGTTTATATAATTTAGTAGAAAGAGGATTGTGTGATGTAAATACCTTACAGGGCAAACCAAGATATTCAGACATGAATAGCGAAAAGATATATATTAGCCATTTCGGTAAGAAATTTTTAGATATGGTTAGACAAAAAAGCTCTGAATAGCAAGTCTAAAAATAGAGTTTGCAGTTCAGAGCGTCAATGAGCCGACTCTCACAAATGTTTTAGGAGCGCTATAATTCAATTTTTAGTAAGTAATATTATTTTGTATTATCTTACTCAAAAAAATAATTTGAATCGTGCTAGCTGGTTTTTAATTGTCTCTGTCAAGATTTTGTCCAGTTCTGTAGTGTCTTGAAATTGTAAAATTTGCTGTGTCGGTAAGTCGAAGGGAAATTCACCTTCCAAATCTGGGCGTTGCATTTGCGCTAGTAAAATCTGTTCAGATCGCTTACTTTGGATGGCATAGCCAATCTCAATACAGACATTCGGACTGGGAATTAATTGGGGCGTTTCCTTACCATCAATACTAGCAATGGGCGTGGTGTCAGCGATAAATAACAAACTCTTACGGATTTTCCGCATGATTGTGCGGTTAATTCGGAAAGTAGCACCGCTAGGACGAGAGGATTCTATTAATGTTAGGGGAAGACGCGATCGCAAATTTAAATTGTCTAAACTTTTTCGCAGTTCTTCTTTGAGAATATTCGTCGCTGCGCCATACTCAGTTTGATAGGATAAAAAAATTGTTGGTTCTAACTGAGCCAACACCGCCTGTTTAGTGAAATAAATTTCATGACTAATTAAGTCAATGTTAGAGACGCAATAGCCACCGCTACCTTCAATATAAAATTCAATATTTTCCCCTTCTAAATAGCGCCCAAACCAAGTTGATTTTTTCACTTCGTCACTGTCTTCCAAAAAGTCTGCTCGCAATGCTGATTTCAGCAGGCTTTTTTTGCTTAAGCGAATGTCTGGCGGACGTTTTTCCAATTCTGGAATCGGCTCATAATCCTGTAGATACCACGCTCTGAGCGCAATTATTGACATAAGGCGCTATTTTAACTGTTTCTCACTATTCAACTTCGTATAATCTTACACCCAGAAGAGTCCCTATTTCAGACTTATCTTTAAATACAACAACACCCAAGCCTCTACTCCCTAAACTATCTCCTCTCTTTATCGATCGTAGTTAGGGATGTACTAACTTCCATTGCCTTTGTAAACAAGTAATGAAAATCAGTTACAGTGCCCCCTAATCTTCTAGATTTGAGGAAACAGCAGTTTTCGCGTTGGGTGTTGCTGTATTTTGACGAGACAGATGTAAGTTAAACAGCGTCTTATACCTCTTACTAACATTTCAAACGCAGCTGTTATATCTGCCACGGGAAGCTTTTTTCTTAGCTTCAACTATTAGATTATCACTTGTAGCTGGGAAGAATTTATTTTGCAACTAAACTTTACTTTTAAATGATTTTAATCGAATTAAATATATTGCACATCCTGGATCGCTGATAGCTATTTATTTAGCTTATAAACCTCGTCTACCTTGAGAACCGTAGTTTTGTAGGTTGGGTGCAGCGATCGCGTAACCCAACATAAAATTTGGTGGTAATGTTGGGTTGCGTTTCACTCCACCCAACCTACAAAAATATATGTTTTAAAAAACTCTAGGTTTCAACGTAGATGAGGTTTATGTTAAAAAAATTATCATCTATCTTGTGGATGAATTTAAAAATTATTCAGTCAATTTTTAAGTTTTGAAACTAACAATTGAGCATTGGTTAATAAACAATAGTGATTCTTCCCTACGTCCTTATCCCCCACTTCCTATTGCTAGTTAACTATTTTGGCTGGAGGCTTGATGGGAATCTCAATCCAGAATTCTGTACCTTTGCCAGGTTCTGAAATGCACTCCATTATTCCCCCATGTTTTTCGACAATAATCTGATAGCTGATTGCTAGTCCCAATCCTGTACCTTTGCCCACGGGCTTGGTAGTGTAAAACGGGTCAAAAATTCGCTTTTTTACGTCTTCATTCATTCCGGGCCCGTTGTCAGTAATCCGAATTAACAGACGAGAGTTGTCTGCTGAGACTTTAGTGGAAATCTGGATAGTTGGAATTGGGCATGAATTATTCTCCTTGTCACCCCAATCGCGCCACTCCCGACGCCCTACTTCCAGAGCATCTATGGCATTACTGAAAATATTCATGAATACTTGATTCATTTGACCGGCATAGCATTCCACCCGTGGGATGTTGCCATAATCTTTAATTATCTCAATGCGTGGAAATTCAGCATTTCCTTTCAGTCGATGTTGCAAAATTAATAAGGTGTTGTCAATGCCTTCATGCAGGTCAACGCGCTTGTTTTCAGACTCATCCAAGCGAGAAAAATTGCGTAACGACAACACTATTGAGCGAATGCGCTCGGTTCCTACTTGCATTGAGGTCATGATTTTTGGTAGGTCTTCTACCAAAAAGTCAAAATCGATCGCTTCGATCGCGGCTTGAATTTCACTATGGGGATGAGGATAATATAGCTGGTAGAGACGTAAAATTTCTAGCAGCTGTTCAGTGTAATCACTGGCGTGGCACAGATTACCGTAAATAAAGTTAACGGGGTTGTTGATTTCGTGGGCGACACCCGCCACCAACTGTCCTAAACTAGACATTTTTTCGGTTTGAATCAATCTTGTCTGTGTTTCTTGGAGTTCATGTAGGGTCTGCTCTAACTGAGCAGCTTGATTTCTAGCTTCAGTTTCGGCTAGTGAGGTTTGTTGGTAGAGTTGTGCTTGTTGAATTGCGATCGCAGCCTGATCTGCCACCTGCTGCAATAAATCAATTTCTGTATCCTGCCAATTTCTGGGAGCTTCACACTCATGGGCAATTAATAAGCCCCATAGTTCCGTACCCATATTAATTGGAACTATTAAGTTTGCTTGCACTTGCAGACTCTCCAAAAACTCTCGATGACAATCACTTAAAGAAGCTGTTGAAAGGTTGTTAATTGCCCGTACTCTACCCTGACAGTATAGACGGGTATAATCATCAGGAAAGCATTCTGATGGTGGATTCACTCCTAAAACTGACTGCCAATTACCATTAATCTCTTCCACAATCACTGATTGAGTCTTCAGGTAGAAAATCAGCATTCGGTCTGAATTGAGCAGAGGACGGACTTCCCGAACTATGGATTGCAGAGTTGCTTGCAAGTCCAATGTGCGGCGAATATGCTCTGTAACTTGCTTGATGACTTTGGTAAACATTAATGATTTTTCGAGTTCAGCAGTTTGCTCTTGCACCCGCAGTTCTAAGTTTGCATTCAGGGATTGTACCTGTTTATACATTTGCTGCTGCTGAATAGCCATTGAGAAATGATCGTATAAAGCTTGTGCCAAAAAGATGTCTTCCAGCTTCCACTCAGGTGATTGCCCTTTTTTTTGCTCTCGCCAAACCTCAAAGGAAAGCTGGGGTAAAAGTTGTCGCCGATTATGTTCGCATCGTCCCGCCCACAAGATTTCCGTTTCCAATTCTGAGCGAAAAATACTTAAGACACCAATGAATTTTTCGCGGTAATGTAGCGGAATCACCATGAGTCCGCGAATTTGAGTAGAACGGAATGCTAAAGCCAAAACTCGCAAACGTGGTTCTTTATAGAGGTCAGTAGTTGCCCAAATATTACCTTGTTGAAACTCAGCCATCCAGTTTTGCCAGATGGGATGCTGTTCGATAATAGTGTTATCTAACTCGTAGGGGAGTGTCGGTTGGTCGCCCCAGGTGTATAGTTCTCGGTTCTCTGCAATGTAAAGCCTGCCACCGACTCCACAGAAAGCAGTAATAACTTCTTCTAGTGCTCCTTGTAATTGGATTGTCGGCAGTTTATGCAATAATGTGGTGACTCGATTAATAGTAGCTTCTCGCTTTTGCTTGGCGTGGGCTTCAGTGAGTAGATTACTTTGAGCGATCGCGATCGCTACCTGGTCAGCAACTTGCTGCAATACTTTTAGTTCCCGCTTCAAAATCTTTTGCGGTTCACTGTGGTGAGCTACCAACAATCCCCACAATTTAGGCTTTGTCGATAGTTCTTGTGGGTCGCAATCTAAAATTGGTACTACCAACGAAGACTGCACGCCCATTGCTTTTAGGTATTGAATATGACACTGGTCTACTTGCCGATAGTAGATATTAGTTTCTAGACGTTTGCCAGTTTCTTTTGATTGTAGAGGCGATAGCCCGATCTTCTCATTTGCCACATCGACAATCGAACGTTGCCCCGCTAACAAAAACATCTCTCTGGCGGCTTCTGGAATATCATCAGCTGGGAAGCGTTGACCCAATAAAGATGGCAGACGTTGTTTATGAATAGATTCTGCAATCACTTCACCACTACCATCAGCATCAAAGCGATACATTTTCACCCGATCTGCACCCAAAAATAAACGCACTTCGCTAACAGTTGTTGTTAATATCTCTTGAAGGTCGAGCGATCGCCTAATCTGTTTTGTCATTCGGTGCAGTAAGCTTTCTCGCTCGAAGTTTTGCTGCAACTCGTTTGGTTGATGTCTACGTGTCATTACCTGTATTTAATTTATTAAGTATAATTTTTTATAATTGTCTCCGATCTTAATTTTCAACTTACAACGCTTTGATTTTCATCCTCTTTCAAAAAATTCTTGCTAAGAATGCATTGCTAAGGGCATACATGTATTACAAATATTTTTGGAAATGGATTTGAAGATGTTTGAAAAGTAACAGATATTTTGCTTGTTCCCTGTAGCCCTTAGACTTCTTGGCATTTGTCGAGAAAAGGGTAAAGGTTTTGTATTTTCCCTTCCCCTTTAACATGAGTCCCTTTTCCCATGAGAGTGCAAAAAGCACTTTTGCTAAGAGGTCTTTTGTGGATATATAAAATTGCTGTATCATTAAATACTTTTCAGCTATCATCTCAAGTCTAAAGTTAAGAAAATTTTAATCATTGACATTTATTAATTTTATATTCTTAATCATTAAACTATTCCAGTAATTTTACTTAATTTAGAACTGGAATAATTTCTTGAAATTAAAAAGATTTTTTTAATATTTTTGGCCATTAATTCAATTAATTAAAATTTCTTCAGAGCTATAACTAAATTATTAGTAATTTTTTAAAATGTTTTTAGCTGGGGAATTTGACTATTCCCCGTTTAATTGCTTGACTTGATGTTGGATGTAACTATTTTGATTAAATTATTCGTAAATTACCGTTAAAGATAGTAAATTCCGAATTTCTTCACGCACACTCATCAGAGTTTTACCGAGATGGTTTTGACCGCTTTTATTAGCACCACAGCCCCAAAAAGAATCGGTTGGGGAGTTTTCAACCAACATCTCATTACCTGTCTTCAAGAGAACTTCTCTGATATCAGCATGAGTGAGAAACTTTTTGAGTACAGCTTCTCGCATAATTTGAGTTTTAACCAAATCCCAGTCTCGACGGAGTTGGCGAGTGCTACATCTTCCCAAAGTCGCAGCTTCTTCTGGGGTCGCGGCAGCATGGATAAGAGGTATAATTGCCGCATCTGTGCTGCCTACAAACTTTTGTGCTTGATAATAATGCTCAACCGTCGGCCAGTAAGCACCATCAATGTGGATTCCGTGGAGAGAAAAATTAGAAAAACAGCCATAAGGCTGCCAAACCTTATAAAAGTAAATGGTCATTTGAAAATTGCTCTTTTATATATATCAATTTCAGGGTAACTGAAAGTTTAGGTTTCAAAACCCTTCATTTATATGAAGGGTTAGTAACATTACTCTGGGGGAGTAATTTTACACAACTTTTAGAACAGTAGGTTTACTACTTTACTCATTAGCTTTCCTGAGATGTGTTGTCCCCAATTCTTCTTCTCCCCAAGTCCTCTCTCCCAATACCCCATAATATAAGAAAGCGCTTCACACTTCTTAAATAATCAGCTTTATAGAACAATGGCAAGAGACTTGCGGGGATTCATCAAAATTTTGGAAGAAAAAGGACAATTACGGCGAATTTCAGCTTTAGTTGACCCAGACTTGGAAATTGCCGAGATTTCCAACCGAATGCTGCAAAAAGGTGGCCCAGGGTTGTTGTTTGAAAACGTCAAAGGCGCTTCCTTTCCGGTGGCGGTGAATTTGATGGGAACTGTGGAAAGGATTTGCTGGGCGATGAATATGCAGCATCCAGAGGAGTTGGAAACTCTGGGTAAAAAATTGAGTATGCTGCAACAGCCAAAACCACCGAAAAAGATTTCCCAGGCGATAGATTTTGGAAAAGTGCTGTTTGATGTGGTGAAGGCAAAACCAGGACGAGACTTTTTCCCCGCTTGTCAGCAAGTTGTGATTCAAGGTAATGATTTAGATTTAAATAAGTTGCCTTTGATACGTCCTTATATTGGTGATGCTGGCAAGATTATCACGCTGGGATTAGTAATTACCAAGGATTGTGAGACTGGTACTCCAAATGTAGGTGTGTATCGCTTACAACTACAATCTCAAAATACGATGACGGTTCACTGGTTATCGGTGCGGGGTGGGGCGAGGCATTTGCGAAAAGCGGCCGAACGTGGGAAAAAATTAGAAGTTGCGATCGCACTTGGTGTAGATCCTCTAATTATCATGGCAGCAGCTACACCTATACCTGTAGATTTATCAGAATGGCTGTTTGCAGGACTTTATGGCGGTTCCGGCGTGCAGTTGGCAAAATGTAAAACTGTAGATTTGGAAGTTCCCGCAGATTCCGAATTTGTCTTGGAAGGAACGATTACACCAGGCGAAGTTTTACCAGATGGGCCTTTTGGCGACCACATGGGTTATTACGGCGGCGTGGAAGATTCGCCGTTAATTCGCTTCGAGTGTATGACGCACCGGAAAAATCCGATTTACTTAACAACATTTAGCGGTCGTCCACCCAAAGAAGAAGCGATGATGGCGATCGCACTAAATCGCATTTATACGCCCATACTGCGGCAACAAGTATCAGAAATTGTCGATTTCTTTCTACCAATGGAAGCTTTGAGTTACAAAGCGGCGATTATTTCCATTGATAAAGCATATCCGGGACAAGCGCGACGGGCGGCTTTAGCGTTTTGGAGTGCTTTACCTCAATTTACATACACCAAATTTGTAATTGTGGTAGATAAAGACATAAATATTCGCGATCCCCGTCAAGTTGTCTGGGCAATTAGTTCCAAAGTTGACCCAGTACGGGATGTCTTTATTTTGCCGAATACACCTTTTGATACGTTAGATTTTGCCAGTGAGAAGATTGGCTTAGGTGGACGGATGGGAATTGATGCAACTACCAAGATTCCGCCGGAAATAAATCATGAATGGGGTTCGCCTTTGGAATCTGACCCAGATGTAGCGGCGATGGTAGAGAGACGATGGGCGGAGTATGGTTTAGCAGAGTTGCAGTTAGGAGAAGTAGACCCAAATTTGTTTGGCTATGATATGAAGTAACCTGTTATAAATCAATACAGTTTAGATAGAGCAACAAAACCCTTATGTAGAGACGCGATTTATCGCGTCTTGAAAGACAAATCATCTACACCAATAAGCATTAACTAAAACGTATTGTGTGATAGATAATGCAGTAATAGCACAGCAAAGCTATATCTTATGACAGATATCATTTAAACAAATGAAACCTGGTGTAATCAAATATCAAAATGAAAAAGCTGGAGAACACAGCCTGATATAAATATCTCTTTGATCGTCAGCAAAAGACCTTCTTCCATGAAGTATTCTTGTATTATCAATCATTAAAATATCGCCTTTTTGCCACGAAATTTCCGTAGTTATTTTTTCAGCAATTTCATTAAGTTCATATACTACCTCTTCAGGAATTTCAGAATTATCTTCAAAATTAAGAATCTTTGGGTTTAACTGCTTTGTAGGCAATAGACTATTAATAAATACCTGATATTTTCCACATCTGCTAGGGATAATAGCTGGAGAAATGTATTCAAGTAGAATCGATTTATCCTCATTTACTGTCAAATGTGTATTATTTTTCCGACACATTTCTTCTAGCTGATTCAAATCATCTGTTTGGTATTTTTTCTGCCAGTCATATTGAGATATCCAAACGTTAAATTTTAACTTCTTTTTGTTGAATAACTCTTTAGTTGAACTACTAATTTCATGAAAAAATTCTCTACCATCACACACCGTAGTTTCACCATCTTCTAATGGTGGATTAGCACAGAAAAACCACAGCATAAGTGGAATATTTTGCTGATAATACATTTCGCCGTGCAGCTTAATCTCAGATTTAAAATCATTGACGCTTAAAAGAGTCTCATCCCCATTAATTACTCTTCTACTGAATGCACCACCGGCATAATTTATAAAATCGATACTAAAGAGATTGGTAAATTCTTTGAAAATATCAACATCAACATCAAATCCTCTAAAAAGTAAGATTCCATGAAACTTAAATAAACTAATAATTTCTTCTTTGTCTAATTCTAAAATACTCACATTGTCGAGATTATTAATTTCTTGAACTATACTATTTGATATAGAATGTATTTTTTTATTCATATAACTTAATGAATATTTGTCGAAATTTGAACTTCTTGTTGGCGTTAACTACACTATATATTGACATCTTAATACTCAATGATGTTGTTGTGTTGCATTTATCCGTGTAGGCGTAGCCCGTCGTAGATCATCGCAAGACTAAATTTTGTAAAATTAAAGGTGTTATTACAGTACTAAAATCTCTTTAATAGAACTACGTTACAAAGTTAACCATAATTTGTTTATGTAGATTCGGAGATATCAATAAGACTCTAGCCTTTGGTACTGATGCCAAAAAGTTGAAGAAATGATGACAAAAAAAGTGAAAAATTCAGCATCAAAGTTAGCGATCGGATTGGCATTCAGTTGTATTAGTGTGATACTCAATACTAGTATAGCTAGTGAAATAAGTTTAGCGAAATCAAGTAATTCTCAAAAGTGCGATATTTTTGCCTACGTCACCGATACAGATTCGCAAGGGTTAAATGTGCGGAGTGGTGCAAGTACAAATAACGTAATTATAGGACAAATACCCATTAGCGAAACAGTTCATGTTATTAGTGCTGCTGGAAATTGGGTGCAGATTACTAATGTTAGCAATGGTTTTCAAGGAACTGGATGGGTATTTGTGCTAAAGTTAGGCTTAACAACGCGAGGCTACGGTACTAACGGCGTAGATTTCTATGCTAGTAGCAGTCAAAAAAGCCAAAAACTAAGAAGAATTCCTGCTAATACGGCTGTAAAATTGTTAGGCTGTCAGAGAGATTGGGCGCAGGTGGAATATCAAGGTGTTAAGGGTTGGTTGACGAGGGAAGAACAATGTGGTGCAGCCCTTACTAGTTGTTCTTAGAACCCTATCATAATCTGCAAGTAAAGAGTAGGGTATTTCATACGAAAAAATAAAAATTGCGATCGCAATATTACCTCGGTTTTTCCTTAACAATTGATACATATTGCTAGAAAATTAAAGAGTAATTTTTGACATGGTTATTCTCAGAACTCTGAGAATAACCATGTCACGGAATCACGAAGAATGTCTTGCCCTACTTGAGCAAATTCGCTGGAATGGAAAACCAAAGTGTCCATATTGTGAATCAAGCAACGCTACTGCATACAAGAATGAGCGTAGATATCACTGTAACGGATGCTTTACTTATACATTTCCAGTTTTGTTAAAGCCCTATTGAAGCTGGCGCCTGCATTTTCGATATCTTGGATAATTTCTGACAAGTCTAGTTTTTCTTGTATTTGAATTTTTGTTAAATGTTTCCTCAATTGAGAAGAAATTTTAGATCCTCTGTTTATACCCTCCCTCAAGGAATAAAATAAGTCTGTCGACATCTTCATATGCCTCCAAAATGAATGAAACTTTATTTCCAATATGATGCACAGTAAAATCAAAAATCAATACCGCTAACTGGGACACTGAAATTTTACTTGCTCATCTCAATCAAGGCTCAAATCAAAAGATTTTTTGCCTATTAGACTACAGCACGATCGCACTCTTCCAACTCCTCAAAACTCTGGCATAATCAGATATGTCCGCGTTTTTGTGAAGAATAAAATAAAATGTCGTATATTAGCAGCGTAGAAAGAAGGGCTATTGAAGAAGGAAGAAGAGAAGGACTCATTGAAAGTCTTGAAATCCGTTTATAACTAAAATTTGGTAGCGAAGGGTTAACAATGTTAACAGAGATTGTCCAAATACAGAACATAGAGATATTAAGCGCTATTCTCACCAGTATCAAAACTGTGAATAATCTAGAAGAACTTCGGCAAATCTATCAATAATTCACCACTTATACTTGACTATAAAAAGCAGCAATGTTTGAGAGAGGGTGCTATGTCTTCATACACGTGCTTTAACCCCATCTCACCCTCTGCTAATTTTAATAAATTAAGTTAACTTAAGAAGTATTACAAAATAATAAACAGTTTTTGAGGGAATATCACCCAAGCTAATCAAAAGCTTTACGCCGAATGGATATTTTAATAGAATAATCTCATCAAAAGATTCGCAGAAATATCAATGGACTGGATTACACTACTGCGATCGCTACAATCTGATTTTATTAAAAGGTTAGCATCTGGTTGTCTGCTTCATTGTGAAGCAGAAGGTCAATATAGTGAATTAACTATAATTTCTGGAGAGAGATTAAAGGCACTACGAGAATTTTGCTGGTTAATGGCTGAGAAATATAAGCGTGTTTTACCAGTGCGTGATGTTTTTCTTAGCTATCTCAAAGGTAAGTTGGGTGAGGAAGTTGTCAAAGAACGTTTAGCTGATTTTATTACCGAAGTCGATTATGAAAAGCGATTTGGCGGCGATGGTAATATAGATTTTACCTTGACTTCTGACCCATCTATTGGTATCGAGGTTAAATCTCGTCATGGTCGCATTGACAGAGTTAGATGGTCAATTAGTTCTGAAGAAGTTGAAAAAAATGCAGTTGTAGTGTGCATTTTAATTCAAGAAGATGTCAGTGAAGCACAATCTGAGTATCACCTTTTTTTGGCTGGCTTTCTCCCAACTAGGATGATTAAGTTGAAGACTGGTAAAATTTCTTTTGGAATAGAACAATTACTATATGGTGGTGGTTTATGGTGTTATCTAGAACAGCTACAATCTTCTATAAATAATTCTTCTCGGCAACAACCACCTATTTATAAATATCTTCCGAAACAAGAAATTTCATTTAAGCCAACTATTCATCAGGTGTTCAAATCTCCTTTTAAACCTGAATATAATGATGAAGATTTAAATCTACTTTATATAAAAAAGGGTGATGAATATGTCAGAAAAGGAGAATATACAAATGCTATTATTAATTATACTCAAGCCTTAGAACTTAATAATAATATTAGTTTATATTATAAACGAGGTTTAGCTCACTATCAAATAGGAGATTATGAAGCTGCGATCGCAGATTATTCTCAAGCAATCCAGATAAATATTCATGATGCTAAATCTTACAATCAACGAGGTTTAGCTCTCTATCAACTGGGGCGATTAGAGGAAGCAATTAATGATTATACTCAAGCTATTAGAATTAATCCTAATATTGCCGTAACCTATAAAAATCGGGCTGAAGCTCGTTCTCACGTTGGAGATAATCAAGGAGCAATTGAAGATTATACCCAAGCTATTAAAATTAATCCTCATTATGCTGATGCTTATAAAAACCGTGGGATTACTCGTTATTTATTAGGCTCTCAACCAGGATTTCCTCAAGCAATCAAGATTAATCCTCAAGATGCTATAGCTTATAAAAAACGTGGGAATGCTCGTTCAGATTTAGGAGATTTTCAGGGCGCAATTGAAGATTATACTCAAGCAATCCAGATTAATCCTAATTATGCTGATGCTTATTACAACCGTGGGAATGCTCGTTCAGATTTAGGAGATTTTGAGAGCGCAATTGAAGATTATACTCAGGCAATCCAGATTAATCCTAGTTATGCTGATGCTTATTATAATCGTGGGAATATTTGTTTAGAAATTGCAGATAAACAGAGAGCAATTGAAGATTTTCAAAAAGCGGCAGATATCTATCGTCAAGAAGGTAAGCTAGAAGCACTCAAAGATACACGAGAAATAATATTAGATTTAGAAATAGAAGAATCATTAGATATTTTAAACTTCTAGAAAAATACTATATAGGGAATGGGAAAGAAGTCTCTTTAAGTTGTGCTGAGTTTTTTCAAAAATCAAATACTAATCATATATAGTAATCCGATTTGATTCGGAGAATTACTCGTGAAAACCGGGGACTGGGGACTGGGAAGAAGGAATAAAAGTGTACTGAGTTTTTTCAAAAATCAAATATGAGTCCTATATTCAATTAACTTGTAAAAAGCTAAAGTTGTGTAATTAGAGCAACAATCAAAGTGGTTAGGACATCAACAGACGATAAAACTTAGACAAAAAAAGGCTTTTCACCCAGTTCCTAGTCCCTAGTCCCCGATCTTTACGAGTAATCAGGAATCAAATAGGATTGCTATATACATTTTTATGCCAAATTATTTATGTAACATCTCGTAAAAATATACTTATTTTTATCTCAGATGTTACAAAGCTAAACTTGCATGGGCATATTAAGAATGCTTATATTGCAAGAGAAAACAATGACAGCTACTTTATCTGGTTATCAACTCCTTGAAACCCTTCACTCCGGTAGTAAAACCGTCATTTATCGTGGACGGCGAGAAACCGATAATGTCTCTGTAGCGATCAAAACTCTTCTGTGCGAACATCCACCACTGGAAGATATTGCTCGACTGCGCCACGAATATCAAATCATTGAGTCACTGCGAATTCCTGGCATTGTTAAAGCCTACGAGTTAAAGAATTATCAGCATGGTTTGGCTTTGGTATTAGAAGATATTCCAGGTTGCTTGCTCAAAGAAATAATTGCGACTCAAAAAACTACCTTGATTACTTTTCTCAAGGTGGCAATTAATTTGGCGCACACTTTAGGAGAGCTACACGCCCAAAAAATTATACATAAAGATATTAAGCCGCACAATATTTTAATTAATCCCGAATCTGGGGAAGTCAAACTGATTGACTTCAGTATTTCCTCGCGTCTTGATCGAGAAAATCCTACTTTGAGCAATCCTAATTTGCTTGAAGGTACACTTGCCTATATGTCGCCTGAGCAAACAGGCAGAATGAACCGGGTGTGCGACTATCGCACCGACTTTTATTCGTTGGGTGTCACCTTGTATGAAATGCTAACTGGTACGCTGCCGTTTTATGCTAGTGACCCGATGGAGTTGATCCATTGTCACATCGCCAAAATGCCAGTCGCACCCTGTAGCGAAACCGTGTGTCGTGTTCTGGAAGATGTACCAGAGGCGATTAGTGCAATTATTTTGAAACTGTTAGCGAAAACAGCAGAGGAGCGGTATCAAAGCGCTTGGGGACTGAAAGCGGATTTAGAGGAATGCTTGTTTCAACTTCAAGTGATTGGCAAGATTGAAAACTTCGTACCAGGGAGACAAGATAAATCTGGGCATTTTTTGATTGGACAACAACTCTACGGACGCGAAGCAGAAGTAGCAACATTAATGACTGCATTTGAGCGTGTGGCAAGAGGTAGCAGCGAACTGATGCTCGTCTCTGGTTATTCGGGCATTGGCAAGACGAGTGTCGTCAATGAAGTTCATAAACCGATTGTCGGGGCAAGGGGTTATTTCATTGCAGGCAAGTTCGATCAATTCAAACGCAATATTCCATACACGTCATTGATTCAGGCGTTTCAATCTTTGAGTCAGCAATTACTCACCGAAAGCGCTGCCCAAATCCAAGGATGGAAAGAGAAACTGTTAACTGCGTTGGGAGAAAATGGGCAAGTCATTATTGATGTGATTCCCGAAATCGAACTGATTATTGGTACTCAACCACCTGTAACACAATTGGGAGCGACAGAATCTCAAAATCGTTTCAATCGCGTTTTTGGGCAATTCATTGGGGTATTTACGAACCAAGACCATCCCTTAGTTGTCTTTCTGGATGACTTGCAGTGGGCAGATTCGGCATCACTGAACTTAATTGAGCTATTGATGACCGATACTGAACGCAAATATTTATTGCTAATCGGGGCATACCGTGATAACGAAGTGTCGCCCACCCATCCATTGATGATGAGTTTGTCCAAAATTCAATCTTCTGGTGCGGTGGTGAATAACATCGTCTTGTCATCATTGCAGTTAACGGATGTGGAAGCGTTAATTGGCGATACATTGAATCACATAGAACACAGTCAGCCACTAGCAGAATTACTATTCCACAAAACCGGGGGGAACCCCTTCTTCTTAACACAACTGCTGAAAACCCTATATCAAGAAGACTTACTAACATACGACTTCCATTCAGGAGTATGGCAATGGAATATTCAACATATTCAAGCAATCGGCATTACTGACCTGAATGTTGTTGAACTGACAGCGAGAAATATTCGCAAACTGTCATTAGAAACGCAACAAGTTCTGAAACTGGCTGCTTGTATTGGTAATACTTTTAACTTGGATGTATTAGCGATCGTCAACGAAGTATCTTCTTTAACCACTGCGGCGCAATTGTGGTCAGCCCTGCAATCTGGGTTAATTCTGCCGTTAAATCAGGATTACAAAATTCCCTTAGTCTTTAGTCACGAAGATTCTGACGGAATTAATTTAACTGATGTCAAGGTTGATTACAAGTTTTTACATGACCGCGTACAGCAAGCGGCGTATTCTTTAATTCCCGACGATCGCAAGCAAGCAACGCATCTGAAAATTGGTCAATTACTACTACAAAATACGACGCCAGAAGAACGCAAAGAAAATATATTTGCTTTAGTTAATCAACTCAATTACGGTACTGATTTACTGATATCTGAAACAGAAAAATATCAACTTGCAGAACTAAATCTGATCGCAGGTCAAAGAGCAAAAGCAGCCACCGCGCACGATTCCGCCATCAAATATTTGCAAGTCGGTTTGGGATTGTTAGCAGAAGAAAGCTGGAAGTGTGAATATGAACTGACATTAACACTGCACTTAGAAGCGGCAGAGGCAGCTTTTTTGAGCGGTGATTTTGCAGAAATGCAGAGATTGTTTGAGATCGTCCAAAACCGTGCTGTGACGCTACTGGACAAAATTAAAGTGTATGAAGTCCTTCTTCAAGCTTATATGGCGCAGAACAGGTTACTAGAAGCGATTAACACAGCGCTACAAGTTTTAAAACAGTTAGGGGTAGAGTTTCCCCAAGAACCGAACGCGTCAGATATTGGGCAAGGTCTGGCGGACACTACGGCAATTTTGAGTGGAAGGCGAATTGAGGATTTAATTGACCTGCCTCAAATGAGCGATCGCTATAAATTAGCAGCCATTAGACTTTTGTCAAGTATCTTTGCTCCTGCATATATTGTTGCTCCGGCACTGTTGCCCTTGACGGTGTGCAAACAAGTACAATTATCCGTCGAATATGGTAATGCTGCCGTTTCTCCCTTTGCTTATGCCAATTATGGTTTTCTTCTGTGTGCCATTGTGGGAGATATTGATTCAGGTTATAAATTTGGTCAGTTGGCTTTAAATCTAGTGTCAAAGTTAAATGCTCAAGAAATCAAAGCCAAGACAGTTTTCATCGTAAATCTATTTATCCGACATTGGAAAGAGCATCTGAGAGAAGCCTTAGAGCCTTTGCTGTCAGGTTACTCTAGCGGAATGGAGACAGGAGATTTAGAATATGCAGGCTATAGTCTATTCCAGTACTCCTGTTTAGCTTACTTTAGCGGTAAAGAACTAACTGTTCTTGAAAGAGAAATAGCAAGAAACAGAGATGCTATTCATAAAATTAAGCAAAAAACAGCGCTTAATTATATAGAAATTTATTGGCAGGCTACCTTAAATCTACTGGGAAAAAGTGAAAATCCCTGCCTGCTCAAGGGTGAAGCCTGCGATGAACAGATCAAGTTGCCACTGCACCAGCAAGCAAACGACAACGGGGGAGTTGGCTACATATATTTGAACAAATTTTTGCTTTGTTATTGGTTTGAAAATTACTCAGAAGCGATTGAGAATCTCGCTATAGCCCAGAAGTATTTAGATGTAGTGGTAGGAATGCCCTTTGTTCCGGTATTCCATTTTTACGATTCTTTGATATGGTTAGCAGTGTATTCTGATACTCCACAGTCAGAGCAACAGGGCATTCTTGACAGAGTACAAGCTAATCAAGAAAAAATCCAAAAATGGGCGGATTATGCCCCAATGAATCATTTACACAAATTCTATTTGGTAGAGGCAGAACGGCATCGAGTTTTAGGCGAAAAAATCGAAGCGATCGAGATGTACGACAAGGCGATCGCACTTGCTAAAGAAAACGAGTATATCAACGAAGAAGCGATCGCTCACGAACTCGCCGCCAAATTTTATCTGTCATGGGGTAAAGAAACTATTGCCCAAATATACATGACAAATGCTTACTACGCCTACAGCCATTGGGGTGCTGTTGCTAAAGTCAAAGATTTAGAAACACGCTATCCGCAATTAATTTTGCGGTCAAACACAGAAAAAATCGAAACGAATTACCTACACACAATTCAAACAAGCTCTACGACTAGTGGAGGCGCTCACATTCTTGACTTCATGACAGTGATGAAAGCTGCACAAGTGCTGTCAGAAGAAATGGTGCTAACTCAGCTGCTCGAAAAATTGATGAAGATTGTCGTCGAAAATGCTGGCGCTCAACAAGGTTATTTTATTGCCAAGCACGAGAATCAATGGATGTTAGAAGCGACGGGAATAGTTATAGGTAAGGAGGTTAGCGTTGTTGTTAACACAGAGGATAAAACTAATTCACCCTTACTCCCGGTTGCCTTATGCAACTATGTGGAAAGAACTAGAAATAATCTGGTTTTAGACAATGCTGTTAAAGATTCCCGTTTTGTGACTGATGCTTATATCACCACTTACCAATCCAAGTCAATTTTGTGTTTGCCGCTAATTCACTCTGGCAAGTTTACTGGGATTATTTACCTGGAAAATAATCTTATTTCTGGTGCTTTTACTCCAGAACGGGTGAATGTGCTGAGTCTGTTGATCGCACAAATTTCGATTGCGATCGACAACGCCCGTCTTTACACTAACCTGCAAGCTTACTCAGAACAACTGGAGGCTAAATCACAAGAACTCGAAACTAAAAATGAAGCTTTGCAAGCATCCGAAACGCGAGAGCGAGAAAAAGCCGAACAAATCGAAAAATCTCTGTATAAACTACAACAAACCCAGGCTCATCTTGTGCAAACTGAGAAAATGTCGAGCTTGGGGCAACTGGTAGCTGGGGTTGCTCACGAAATCAACAATCCAGTCAATTTTATCTTTGGCAATCTGACCCATGCCAACAGTTACACCCAAGAGGTGCTAAGACTGCTGGAACTTTATCAGCAGCATTACCCATCTCCCCATCCAGAGATTCAGTCAGAAGCAGAGGCGATCGATCTAGAATTCGTGCTAGAAGACCTGCCGAAGCTACTGTCTTCTATGTGGGTTGGGGCAGACCGGATTCGGCAAATTGTCGCTTCTCTGCGAACTTTCTCACGCATGGACGAAGCCGAAATTAAAGCTGTTAATATTCATGAGGGCATTGACAGTACCATAATGATTCTCCAACATCGCCTCAAAGCCAAGTCAGATCGTCCCGGTATTGAGCTTATTAAACATTACGGTAATTTGCCCCAAGTGGAATGCTATGCAGGGCAGCTAAATCAAGTATTTATGAATGTGTTGAGTAATGCGATCGATGCTTTGGAAGAGTCATTAACGGACAATCAAAGACAAATTACAACTCCAACCATTACTATTCACACTGAGCAAATTAATGCCGATCAAGTCGAAATTCGGATTGCAGACAATGGGATGAGTATACCAGAGCCTATTCGCCGTCGCCTGTTCGATCCTTTCTTCACCACAAAACCTGTGGGTAAAGGAACAGGTATGGGCTTGTCGATTAGCTACCAAATCGTTACCGAAAAACATGGTGGTTCACTCTCTTGCACTTCAGAACCGGGCGAAGGAGCGGAGTTTCAAATCCGTATTCCAGTTTGCCAGCAAGTTATACCATTTTAGATTTTGGATTTTAGATTTTGGATTGGAAATTGCCTTGGTGCGTCTGACTTGGTGTGAATCCATCTATCGCAATCATTTTTCAAAATGGTATTAGTAATAATGCTCTGAGGAGCGATTTCTCGCACTGAATTTTGAGTAGTTGCGATCGCTCCCTCGCCATCTCACAACCCCAAATTTCAGATTAGCTTTTGAAAAGGATGTCATAAAGTGACAGCAGAATCTCTACCACAATCAGAATCACCACATACCACTCTACTCGCTGACTACTGCTATGCTGCATGAACTCCAGCACCGTTTGAGCGGTTTGGGCAATTAGCTCTAGTTTACGTTCCAGAGCATGGTGACGCTCGCGAATTTCATATTCATCCTCCAAGCGCAGATATAAGTTTTCTAGCTGGGGAGATTCCCAGAGCAACTCCGGCTTATCGATAATTTCTACTTGACCTACAATCTTATGTTGAACTAATAGGGTAGTTCCTAGTTGACGCAGTAATTCCCGGCTTTGTTGTCTACTTCTGTTTTCACGCTGGAGACTAGCTGCAAACGGTTCAATTTGATCGAATACAGTCGCTAGGCTGGTTTCATAGTGAGACAACACAACACTCTTGGCGAGAATATCAGCCACTATCTGCAAGCGTTCTATACTTAATTCATGCAGTAAAATTTTTCCTTCCTTGGCTCGTTCACTCTCATTAATGCTGAGATGAACTTCCACCTCTTCTGTTTCCGGGTCGGCAAAAGGGCCGCTAATTTGAGAAGATAGTTTGGTCAAAAAAGCTACCTTTTCTCCAGGATCAAGGTTAAACAGGACAACTGCACCATAGGCTAGCAATACTGCGTAGCCTTCTTCACCGACTCTAATTATTAATGGCATACTCGCCAAGGAAACGTAATTATCTAGCGTCTGTAAGTTAATACCTTTACCAAGGAATAGGGCCTGCGCTCTAAATCTATCTTTGTCATTAAAAAGGAGTTTTTGCATTATTGCCCAAAAGCTATATTCTGTCTGCTTTACTGCTCTGGTAACGATAGTAATTGATGCCTGTTGGCGGAGATAACTACAATTTCAGCTTACCATTTCGTCTTTCCCCTACAGCCTACACCCTGTTTTTGATACTTTTGCGCTCGAAATAAATTACAGCGCTTTTCAAGTAAGGGAATTACATTACTCGTCACTCCCCCCAAAATTGTTAGAGTGAATAAAGTTATGAGGACGCAAATATGACTGACAAAAATCGTTCTCAATGGGACTTAGGCAGGTTTATCGAAACCCTGACTTACTTTGAGGTGATTCCTTTCCTTAACTGGGTACAGCAATTAATCCAAGGTCGTCCTAAGGATAATCAATATAAACCCAATGGAGGAAGAAATGTGGGTGTAATATTAGTAGCAGGTGCAACAGGTGGTGTCGGTAAACGAGTCGTGCAGCGATCGCTCCAACAAGGTTATAAAGTTCGCGCTCTAGTTCGAGATATCGACAAAGCGCGGTCAATTCTTGGTCATGATATCGATTTAGTAGTTGCAGATATTACGCAACCAGAAACTTTAACTCCTTTAGTTCTTTCTGATATCCAAACTGTAATTTGTTGCACAGCAGTACGCGTACAACCAGTTGAGGGAGACACAGCAGATAGAGCTAAATATTATCAAGGTGTTAAATTTTACCAACCAGAAATTGTTGGCGACACTCCCGAAAATGTAGAATATCAAGGAGTCAAAAACTTAGTTGAAGCGACAGCAAAATATTTACCTCAAGCAAACGAACAACTAATATTTGATTTCATCAAGCCATCAGCAGAATTAAAGGATAACTGGGGAGCGTTGGATGATGTCGTTATGGGTGGCGTGAGTGCCAGTAATATCCAATTATTAGAAAATACAGCTTTATTTGCGGGTAATGTTTCCACCGCTAACTCTGGCGGATTTGCTTCTGTCAGAACGAAAAATTTTAATCCACCTTTCAATTTATCTAGTTATGAAGGCGTGAAATTGCGTGTTAAAGGTGATGGTCAACGTTATAAAATCTTTCTGCGGACAGATACAACATGGGATGGTGTTGGCTACAGCTATTCTTTTGACACCGTAGCTAATACCTGGATAGATGTTGATATTCCCTTTGCAGATTTGATTCCGGTCTTTCGGGCAAAAACTGTCAAAGATGCGCCGCCAATTGAGCAAAGTAGAATTTGCTCATTTCAACTGATGTTGAGCAAATTTGAACATGATAGCGCTTTAAATCCGAAATTTTCCCCAGGTAGTTTTACTTTCCAGATGGAATCAATTAAAGCTTATGGGGGGGCAACTTTACCACAATTTATCCTCGTCAGTTCAGCAGGTGTCACTCGTCCCGGTCGCCCTGGCATTAATTTAGATGAAGAACCGCCAGCAGTGAAATTAAATGACCAATTGGGAGGAATTTTAACTTGGAAGTTGAAGGGAGAAGATAGTTTAAGAGAAAGCGGAATTCCTTATACAATTATTAGACCTTGTGCCTTAACTGAAGACCCAGGAGGTAAGGAATTAATATTTGAGCAAGGTGATAATATTAGAGGCAAAATCAGTCGTGAGGATGTAGCAGAACTTTGCGTACAAGCGTTAAAAATAGGAAAAGCGTCTAACGTCACATTTGAGGTTAAGCAGGGAGAAAATACTGTCAACTCCATCGATTGGCAGAGTTTATTTTCTAACTTACAACCAGATAAGAGATGAATATCCACAGACTTTTAGTCTGTAAATTATCTCAACAAAGTTTGTTTAGATAGGCTGCGATCGCAAGTCAGCTATTGGTATGAAAAAAATCAAGGTGCTAGTAATCGCCGGGATTTTAGCAACAATTATCTGGGGCAGTTTTTTTTCTCAAACTGCCTCATCGCAGCAAGTAGAGTCCCGCATCTACAATCTGGAAGCGGATTTGAATCGTGTTGAGTCGCGGTTAAATCAGCTAGAGTCTCAGCTAGGTAGAACTCGCCAGTCTCCATCTTCAAGAACAACACTTACCCCACGACAGTCAACTGGTTCTAGAAGGAACTTATCACAGCAAGATCCGATGTTCGATCGGCTTGCAACTTTGGTGATTGAATTGAAGCAACAAGTTAATAAATTAGAGGAGCGAGTTGCTAAATTAGAATCACGTTAAATATTTAATCAAATTTTAAAAGGCTAGTACTGCAAGGCGGAATTAAAAATTAAAAATTAAGGTGAGAGACGCGATGAATCGCCGTCTCTACAATAATCAGTTTTTCGTGTTGACGTTTCACCGAAGTGTATTGAGCTATTTTTTGACAATTTTCACCTGCAATTCTTGTAAAAGTTCAGTGCTAATGGGTGATGTTGCTAGAATTGGATGTTTAATACCTCCCCAAATACTTCCAGTGCGGATACGATGGGAAACTAATATTTCAGGAATTTGACTAGAGATTAAAACTTGTGGTGGTGCGAGTTGACCGATGGCTCTCGCTCTCTGGTAATGATATGATTCTGATAGAGCCAGCTCCAGTTTTTGAGCGATAATTTCTGGGGTTTGTGTTGCCGAATCTAATAATAAAATATAGTGCGGAGGATCGGTAATTGGCATCAAACTTTTAAAATTAGTTTCTTGCAAGTTCAAGAGAGTTAGAGCATTATTTACAAAGGTTTCTTGCAACTTTTCGCCCACCAAATCGCTAACGGCTTGATGTCGTCCGAGAAACTTTAAACAGGGAGTGTGGCGATAGTAATGAGTTACCCGGATGCGATCGCCAATTCGATAACGATACAAACCCCCTTTTTGAGATAAAATAATCGTGTATTCCTTGCCAATGTTGAGTTCATGTAAACCATATAGCGAACCAGTATCGTCCTCGAACTCGAAAAATACTTCATCGAGAATCGGCACACATCCCCCAGCGACAATCAAGGGAATCGTTATTGGGGCTTCGGTTGCTAGCAGTCCTTTTCCTTGAACTAATACGCCTGGAAATTTTAATCTTAATCCTTGCGCTTGATCTGCTGCATTGGCGCTATCCCAACAAGAAATCAGCTTCAAATTTGGCCAGAGTTGCATCCAGGGAATATTACTTTCGCTAAGGAGTTGCAACCGATGATGTGAAATTCGGTTGTGTAATTCTCCTCGTAATAAATCTTGATTTTCTTGAATATATTTTAAATGTACTTGTAGAAAACTAGGACTCCAAATAGAGATAATTTCTAGTTTTTCAGCCTCTAATAATGCTAAAGCCAGTTGATGTTTAAATAAGTTCGCATCATGTAGCCGATTAAGTTTTTTTGGCATCACCAACCAAGGACGCAAAAACCAACGCAACCAGCCATCTAAGTAATCTAAATCATCTTGTAAAGTTTGGCTATCAGCTACATTTAATTGCGGCGAGATACAAGCATAAAGTTTACCTGTGGAAAATTTCGGCCCATGTACAATCAGATCGTGTGCCCATACACAGAACATTTGATTAAACGATCGCCGCAAAGATTGAGTATAAGGAATCCATTTTACTGCTCCACTACTACCAGAGGTTTTTTCGTAGAACAAAATGGGTTCTGGTGTCAGGGAAATTTGCTGTTGTTTTTGATTTAAGTAAGGTTCGAGTGTATCATAATCTACAATTGGTACACGCTGCCAATCGTCTACAGAATGAATTTCCAAAGTTTTACCATACTCACTTTTGATTAGGCGATCGCAAATTTCCTTTTGTACAGATGTCTGCATTAACTCTGGGTTATCTAAAGCTTGATGAAATCGTCTCGCCGTTGGTGCGAGAATTTGCCCAAAAAGCTGAATAATCGGACGCATTATTGCACCTTTTGATTAGGATAAAGGTTACTGGCTGCTGGTAAATAAGAACCATCAGCAATGACTACACCAGCAGCAAGATTAGATCCGGCCCCCACAAAAACATTGCTGCCAATCTTGACTTTTTTGACATACAACATTAAATTTTGCTTACGGGGTTTAATGATGTGAGAATAGATACCGACACGATGCCCGATAACGACGCGATCGCCAATTTCTAATAAGCTGCGATCGGCAATTTCTAAACTTGGTGTCCAGTATACATCTCGTCCCACTTTAGCACCCCATAATCGCAACCAACAGGAAAATACCCCTGGAATCAACCGCAGCACTGCTTCCAACACTGGAATTGCAATAAAAATTACTTGGATTTGATGACTACCCCACCAGGAATTATATTCTTTATTTTGTAGATAACTAATACCTTCCCGCACAGGATAAACCCATTCATGCAAGCGGTAGACTAGCACTGGTAGCCCATAAATAGACAGGAACACCCCCAGAATGCTGAAGATGTTGGGTGAATAGGCGAGATAGACTATTGCTGCCCCAGTTAGCAATAATACAAAGGCGGGAAAAAACAACAGAATTTTACTTATAACAGTCATAAAAATGGGAATAAAAGTTTTTGGAACAAGTTTAATGAGCTAGGAATTCCGATTGTAGATGGCATTTTTTTGCTTTCATAATATGTCCCATGTAACTTATCCCAAATTTTTAGATTAGCCCCATAGTTATAATTGTGGATTTCACAGCAATGATGCCAAGCATGATCCTGTGGCAAGATTAACCAAGAAGATAAAAATTGATAAAACCAGCTATTTTCAGGAATTATTAAGCGGCTATGTCGCCATAAATCTAAGGCAGAAGTTAGACTGACTCCAAGTACATAACCTGTAGGATCGGCTAAAAGATACAAAAATAAAGTGTGTATCCATAAATAAATAATTAACAAACTTGTCCAAAGTGTGTTACGAGATGTTCCTAATACATCCATCTGAGTAACAGTATGATGAACTTGATGAACTTTCCACAATAGTTTGGTATGTAATAAACGATGATTCCAATAATATAAATAATCAACTACAACAAAACCGATCGGGAAACTCGTAATTAATGATAATTTTAAATCTCCTTGCTGAGTTGGTAATAAATGTTGATAAAGCCAATAAACTAAAGTAGCTTGTAGTAAAGGAATCAAAATTCCTTGAATTATTAGCCCTGTACCATCTAGCAACCAATCTTCATGGCTTTTAACTTTAAGTTGAGTTCTGCCAATTTGATTGCTAATAGTCCAACCAACTAATCCGAGAAAAGAGCCAAAAATTAGTAGTTGGGAAAAAGTTTGTATTTCCACTTTTAATTACTCACACTGATATTAAACTTCTTGGCATTTGTCAGGGTAAAGATGAAGGAGAAAAGGGTAAAAAAACTCAAAATCCTTCCCCTTTAACCTTTACCCTTTTCCCTAAGAGTGGAAAAATATATTCTGACTGGTTCCCACCCTAGAGGCTGGGAACTCATTCTTGGAGGCTCCGCCTCCAGTAGCTTGACAAGAGGCAGAAGCCCACTTTAAATATATTCTCAGCCTCCAAACTGGGAACAAGACAACAGAAAAAGTCAGTTAGAGCATGGTTTTCGGGGTTTTAATGTATTGCCTCATTTTAGAAAATTGGTGTTACTCATGCTCAGACGCAAAAGCCGCCGAAAAATTTCCTCAGTAGCGATGCTTGTGCTTGTTATATGCTTTACTCTGGTAGGTGTGCGTTCATTTGGGCAAACAATTATGACATCAGCACCCCAACTGCTCACCGATCCATTTTTGCAACTACCAACTGCAACTTCAGTGCAAGTAGTTTGGTTTACTGAATTTGCTGGTGTTAATCACACAGTAACCTACGGGGAAAATTTCAAACAAACTGCTAGGGCAAGTACTACCAAACTCAGTCGCACGCGTGAAGACCAACAATCAAGAGTTGCAAACCAAACCCAAGACGGACAAGTTTATCAAAAACCCGTCCAGCGCGACATTTGGCGACATGAGGCTGAGGTAAATGGGTTAACTCCTGATGTACGAGTAGACTATCGGATTACGAGTATACGAGAAGACGACGAGAGTGTTAGCAGTGATGTTTTCAGCCTTGCCGCTACTCCCAAATCAGATACACCACTAAAAATTCTACTGACCTCAGATCATCAATTAAAACCGATGACAGCGGCAAATCTGCAAAAGGTGGTAGAAACAGTGGGGCGAGTTGATGGCGTGTGGTTTGCTGGTGATTTGGTCAATGTTAGCGATCGCGCCTCAGAATGGTTTGATGATAATGCTGGTGGTGCGTTGTTTCCCGGTTTGCAAGGTCATGCTAAATATGAAATGACGCATGATGGTGTTAAAACAATCTACACTGGCGGACAAATAATTCAACACGCACCCATGTTTACTTGCATTGGCAATCATGAGGTGATGGGGCGGTTTGCTAGGGCAGGGAGTTTAAATGATGAATTTGATGATACAATTCCCCGTGCCGTTGCTCAAAGAATCTACTCAGATAAATCTTTAATCGATAATTCTTTTAATACTAATACCTATGAAGAGATTTTCTCTTTACCAAAAAGTAAAGAGGGTGGAAAAAGGTATTATGCAGTTAGTTTTGGCGATACGCGTTTGGTGGTACTTTACATTACGAATATGTGGCGGACTCCCAAATTAGATGGAAAGTTTAAGGGTAGATATCGAGAAGCTGAAAAGGATTTAAATAATCCTGAAAATTGGGGTTATGGACAGGTAATTTATGAGCCAATTGCTAAAGGCAGCAAGCAATATAATTGGCTAGAGTCGGAACTTAACAGCCCTGAGTTTCAACAAGCAAAATACAAAGTTGTGATGTTCCATCACCCACCCCATACTTTGGGTGATAATATAGTTCCTGCTTATACAGAACCAGTACAGATAATTGAACGGGATGGCGGCAATATTAAAGCAGTGCGTTATGAGTACCCCAAAGACGCAGATTATATCATTCGCGATGTTATTCCTTTATTAGAAGCGGCTAATGTGCAATTGGTATTCTATGGGCATTCCCATTTATGGAACCGCTTTGTTAGTTCCAGTGGAATGCACTTTCTAGAAACATCTAATGTGGGTAATAGTTACGGTGCTGCTTGGGGTGATAGAAAACGAGAAGTACCAGTTGGATATCAAGAGGATTATGTTAAGCTTGGCGATCCCAATGGGTTAGAACCGATAGTGCCAACAATTGCCCCCTTGCTGGGTGAAGATGGCAAGCCGATGCCTTATATTGCGAGTAATGATATTACGGTTTTTAGTATCTTTGATACGGGGGCAGGTACGATAAGTAGTTATCGTTTTGATACTCGCAAGCCTGATTCGGAAGTATTAAAGTTTGACGAATTTAAGTTGAAATACTAGGGCAGCACATATATTATAGCTGTCAACCCCTTTTGGTGCATCCCCTATGCGTAGCTTGCTTAACAGCAGGGGTACGGGGAATTCAAAATTCTTTCATTCAAAATTAAGCTAAAAATATTTTAATTTGCATCCTTCAAAAAATAAATAGACCTCTTGCAAAAATCCTTGAATCACCCCTCCCCAACCCTCCTTTCAAGGGCTTGTCATTACCAACATCTTTTAAAGTGAGGTAGGGATGTAATAGAGTCA